>DASZQC010000019.1:0-3947 GCA_035549815.1 Dongiaceae bacterium | reverse complement strand
TCCCGGCAATCCATGCGGCATCGAAGTCGGCACAACCAACGTATGGATCACCGGGACTTCGCCCGGTGATGACGAGTGAAATCGAGTTTCGGTCTATTTCTTCACCACGCTCCAGCCGTCATCCAAATCGAACTGCTGGATCGCCGCTGTGACGAGCTCGGTATCCTCGCCCAAATCCGCTTCATAGACTTTGCCGGACTGGCTGACGACGAAGGTCATCACGCCGGTCACGCCATAGTCGGACGGCGTCGCGATCAGGCCGAAGCCGGCGATCATGTTGCCGTTGATGATGTAATCGTGGCGGCCGCCGGGCGCCCCGTCCCCTTGCCGCGTCAGGATGCGGAAATCGTAGCCGCGCAGCGGATCACCTTGATCACGGCCGGACAGATAGCCGGCCTGCTCCAACACGAATTCGCCCAAGGGGCTGGCCGGCTCGTTGGAGCCGTCTGCGACTTCCCAATAGAGGCCGTCCTTCTTGCCCTCGGTGCTGGCCAGCTTCTGCGCATATTCCAGCACGTCGTCATTGTCGTAATCGGTGGTCGCATATTCCCGCTGCGCCTCGACATAGGCGCGCAAGGTGGCGATGGCCGCCAGCTCGTTGCCGCCGATGCGCCGCGCCAGCAATTCGTAGAGGCCGGCCTCGGTGTCGAACTGCCAGCCGGCATCGGTCTTCACGATGGGGAAAGGCACCGGCCATTGCTGCTTGCCGATCAGCATGGTGCGGGTCCTGCTGTCTTCCTCCTGCAAGCTCATCGCCTCCTTGGCGGCGGCCAGCGCCAGCTTGCGATTCTCCTGCTCCGCCGCCTCGTCCTCGGTGAACAGGGTGTCGTTGTGCTCGTCGCCCAGCAATTCCTCGATCGCCGCGCGCGTATTGGCGCCGAGCGCATCGATCATGCCCTGGGCCGCCGCCTCCGGCGTGTCGAACACCTTGGCCGGCTTGGCCTCGGCCGCCGCCGGAATCGCCGCCGTCAGGACGGCCGCCATGAGGCCGATCGCGTGCATTCCCATCCTCATCTGTTCCTCCCTCAACGCCGGTTTGGCCGTGGGCGCGAGCCGCCACCGGACATGCTGCGCTGACCGCGATTGCTCTGCTGCTTCACCCGCTGCTGCGGGACCATCTGCTGGCTGAAGGCGCCGCCCTGCTTCTGCTTCAACTGACGCTGTTGCGGCTTCTTGACCTGCTGCTGGCGTTGCTGGTTGGGGCGCTGCTTCACTTGCTGCTGCTTCTTCAAGGACTGCTGCTTGAAGCTCGGGTTCTTCTTGTTGGCGGCGTTGATGCTGCTCTGGCCGCGCTGGCCCTGCTTCTGGGCGACCTTGCCGTTCTGCACGCGGGCCGCCGCCGGCTTCGGATTCTTGAGTTGCTGGGAGATATTGGCGGCAGTCGGCTTGGCGCCGGCCGGCTTGCGCGCCGCGGTGGATTTCTGTCGCGCCTTCTGCGGGCTCCACTTCATCTTGCCGCTGTTGGCGCCGGCCTTGGCGTGGTCGCCGTTGAAACGGTTCTGGATCTTGCTCTTGTCGATGTTGGTGTTGCCGCTGCCGATATTGATGTCGCCGCGCTCGATATTCGTGTTGCGGTCGATGTTGATGTCGCCGCTGTCGCAGCAATCGATGTCGATGTCGTCATTGTCCCAGTCGAACGCATAGGCGAAGGTCGCGCCGACGATCGCGCCGGTGAAGAACGCGGCGCCCGGCGCGTAATAGTACGGATAGGGCTCCGAATAGACCGGCGGCGGATAGCTGGTGTAGTTGTTGGTGACGACGGTCTGCGGATCATAGGTCGGAACATAGACCGTGTCGGGCTGTGCCGATTCGATGGTGATATTGTCGTTGTCGGTGACGGTGACGTTCTGCTGGTCGTTCGATTGCAGGTAGCCCGCCTCCGACGCTTCGGAGCGCGCGGTCTGGATCGCGTTCAGCACGTCTTCCTGTTGGTCCATCACCGCGTTGCCGAGATCCTGGGTCCAGCCGAGATCGTCGTTCATCTGCTTGATGACCTGCGGATAATTCAGCAGCGCGATGACCGCCGGGTCCCAGTTCTCGTCGGGCTGCAGGTTGGGATCGGCCTTCTGCTGCTCCAGGAAACGGCTGGCCTCGACCACCTGCAGCGGATTGGTGGCGGCCGGCAGCACGATGGCGAGAAGCGCGTCCGGATAGAGCGCGACAGGCGCGACCAGCGCGCGCAGCTCATCCGCGGATAACGTCGTCGCGGTCGTCTCTTCAGTCGCAGCATCGGCGGGCGCCGCCGTCTGGCCCTCCACGTCGGCGAACTGGGCGCGTGCCGTCGCGGCGCCCAGGGACAGGGCCGCGAACATCAGGATGGAAGCGATCCGCGCGAGGCGTCCGGTCACGGTCAACTCCTCATGCTGGGATGCGCGGGCGATCGCGGGACCGCTCGCGCGACACATTCGGGTTCAGGGCGCAATTCTAGGAAGCGGTCCCAGCGGCCGATATTGGACGTTGGGGCAATGATGCCTGGCCCGTTGGACCATGGTCCAATTGCCGCGGCGGATGGCGAAGCTTACGAGTCGAGGCAACAAGCGCCGTCGGCTTGCCGCGATGCGCGTTCTCGCCCGCGTCCGCGGGGCGCAGGCAGGCGGCCTGCGACAAGAGGCTGGGGGAGGTTGGAATGCAGCATTCCATTGGCTCTTCGCGCCGCCAGGCGCCGCTGATGTCGCGGCGCCGTTTCGCGCGGCTTGCTCTTGGCGGCATCGGCATGGTGGTTACGGCGCCGGTGCTGGCCGACCAGTATGTTCAATCCGGCACGGTGCGGATCGAGCAGGTGCAGATCGCCTTCATCGGCAGCGGCAACCTGGGCGGGGGAATCCTCAATTACGGCGGCCACCAGTACGACATCGAGGTCGGCGGGCTGGGCGTTGGCGGCATCGGCGTCTCGCGCATGGTCGCTACCGGCATCGTCTACAATCTGCACGACGTGCGGGACTTCGCCGGCGCCTATGTGCAGGCGCGCTACGGCCTGGCGCTCGGCGACCTCAGCAGCGGCGAATTGTTCCTGCAGAACACCAAGGGCGTCGCGCTGCGGCTGAAGGCGGAGCGCACCGGCCTCGCCCTCTCGCTGGGCGGCGACGCGGTCTATATCGGATTCGGCTAAAGGAGGTCGACGTGGGACGGCTGATGCTCATTGCGCTGACCGTTGCATTCATGGGCGGCATGGCCGCCGGCGCGCAGGCCCAGGAGGGCGGCACCATCAAGGCCTTCGCCGCCTGGCAGGGCCGCGGCCAGATGTTCGAGACCGGACCGGAACGGGTGACCTTCGTCGGCTCCTTCAGCGGCATGATCTTCGTCGAAACGGAGAAAGGCCCGCTGGATGCCGGCTTCATGGTCTGCCCCGCCTATCTCGACATCAGCGTCAAGGACGGTACGCAGGAGGGCAAGGGCCGCTGCACCATCTCCGCCAAGGACGGCTCGCGCGCCTATGCCGAACTGTCCTGCAAGGGCGTGCACCTGGTGGGGTGCGACGGCGACTTCACCTTCACCGGCGGCACCGACCGCTTCGAGGGCCTGACCGGCGGGGGCCCGGTCACCATCCGCAGCGGCATCCAGGACGTCGCCATGGGCGGCGGCAACATCGTCCAGGAATCGGCCGGCGGCATCATCATCTGGCCGAAGCTGACCTACAAGATGGCGAAGGCGACTCCGTAGGGAGGCGGCGATGATGACGCACGCACGCAAGCTTCTGCTGCTCGCGGCTGCCTGTATCGCACTCGCACCCGATTCCGGCTGGGCGCAGGCGCCGATCGTCTACCCCGCCGCGGGCCAGACCATGGACCAGCAGGCCAATGACGAAGCCGCCTGCCGCAGCTTCGCGCAGCAGCAGACCGGCATGTATCCAAACCAGGCGCCGCCACAATATTACGGCAACCCGAATGCCGGCGCGCCGGTCCTGGGCGGCGCGGCGCGCGGCGCGGCGCTGGGCGCGGTCGGTGGCG
>DASZQC010000018.1:0-4889 GCA_035549815.1 Dongiaceae bacterium | reverse complement strand
GCCGCAGCGCCGGCGTGCCGGATCATCGGGCAGCGAGCCGCGCCGCGTCAGCCGCGCGGGATGCCGCGCGACAGGCGGGCGCGCGACAGGCGGGCGCGCGACAGGGCGGCGCAGGCGGCGCGGAAACGATCTGGTCTAGCCGCGCAGCGTCTTTTCCAGGAAGGGCAGGGAGCGATCCATGCGGTAATCGACGGCGCTGTGATCGTCGTCGAACTCTTCATAGACATGCGCGATCCCTAAGCGCTCCAGCTCGCGGTGCAGGCGGCGCGCCCCGTAATGCAGGGTGAACTGGTCGCGGCTGCCGCAATCGATGAAAATGCCTTTCAGTCGCCGCAGATTGTCCGCGTATTTTTCCGCCAGCAGGGCCGGATCCCATTCCAGCCAGTTCTTCCAGCGCTCCGGCTTGAGCTCCCCGGTATAAAGGTCGTAGGGCAGGCGGATGCCGAGATAGCAGCTCGGGTCGGGATCGTAGCTGGCCGACATGGCGAGCATGTTGATGACCGCCATCATGCCCTCCGTCGGCTTCGGGCTCGATTCGAGCGCCGCCATGAATTTCTCGATCGACCGATCATGCTTGGCGAGCTCGTCCAGCACCTTGTGCACGTCGTGCAGATAGCAGAGCTCGAATCCCATGTCACCGGAATGGCAGGCCAGCGCCGCCCATATGTCGGAACGCCGCATGCCGTGCATGATCGAGCCATAGCCGCCGGAGGACTTGCCGAACACGGCGCGGCGTCCGCTGCCGCCGCAGGCGAATTGCCGCTCCACGAAGGGCACGACCTCGTCGACCAGGTAATCCTCGTAACGGCCGATGGCGGCGGAGTTGATGTACTGGTTGCCGCCCAGGCGCGAATAGCAATCCGGGAAAGCGACGACCACCGGCCCCATGGCCCCGCTGCCGATCAGGCGGTCCAGCCGCTCCGGCACATTCTCGGTGAAGGCCTTCCAACTGGTGTGCGCCAGGCCGGAGCCGGTGAAGCCGACCAGATCGACCAGCAAGGGCAGGCCATGCCCGTCATGGCCTGCGGGCGTGTAGACATGCAGTTCCCGCGTCGGATCGTCGCCCAGCAGATTGCCCGCCAGGACCTTGCTCTCCAGCGTCAGCCGATGCACTTGCCCGTGCGCCGCAACCTTATCCCGCCGCATGAATTGATCCTCGGATGAATGCGATTGTGAATTGCCGCAGGACACCGAAACTGGTCTACAAAGGCCCCGGAAGCAAGCCCGGACCCACCTGATCGTAAGCGGAGACATGACCGACACGAACGACACACGGCGCTGGACCCTGCGTCGCGCCGCCGGATGGACGGGCCTGTTGTTGCTCGGCTTCGCGCTGGCCTTCTGGCTGCGCTATGGCGTGATCCAGCCGACGGACATCGGCATGCTGTGCGGCCAGGCCGATGCGCCCGGCTGGTGCGCGCCGCGCCAATGGCTGATCTCGGCGCAGCATTACCGGGTCTGGGGCTGGGTCGGGCTGATGGGTGGCCTGATCGGCCTTTTTGCCAGTGATCGCTTGGGGGGCCGCTGGATCATCGCCATCGCGCTGGTGTTCAGCGCGATGGCCCTGGTCCTCTATAACGCGACTTTGGGCGCGCCGGCGATGATCGTCACCCTGCTGGCGTTGCTGCGCCGCCCCTAGTTAAATCCAGGACGATTACTTCTGCCGCCGCCAGCGGGCGACGACGTCCGGCAGGAAGCCTTCCTCCACGTCGTCCTTGCTCCAGGACTGGGTGAACTTGGCCGAGGTGCTGCGCGGCCGCGCCTCGTCGGGCAGCGGGTCGAACATGATGCGCAGCGGCACCGGCACGCCTTCGCCGATGGCGATGGCTTCCGCGGCGCGCAGCGCCGGCAGCTCCTGCAGCAAGCCGCTGCCGGATTCCGGCATGGCCGCCGCCAGATATTCCTGGTCGCGCTGGTTGTTGATGCGCAGCGCGAAGATGGTGTTGCACTGGGACAGGATGTTGGCCGCCAGCTCCGACGGGCGCTGGGTGACGAGGCCCAGCGACACGCCGTATTTACGGCCTTCCAGCGCGATGCGCGCCATCGCCCGCTTGGTCGGCTCGAAGCCCAGCTTGTCGTTCGACGGCGCGTAGCGATGCGCCTCTTCGCAGACCAGCAGGATCGGCACCGAGCGGTCGGCCCACAAGGCGAAGTCGAAGGTCAGGCGGCACAGCATCGAAATCACGACGTTGAGGATTTCCGACGGCACGCCCGAGGTGTCGAAGATGGTGACCGGCTTGCCGTTCACCGGCACGCGGAAGATGCGCGACAGCAGGCGGGCGAAGTCGTCGCGCACCATGACGCCGGGGAACATGAAGGAATAGCGGCGGTCCGCCTGCAAGGTGGCGAAGCGGTCCTTGATGCGCAGATATGGCGCCAGCTCCAGCGGCCGCTCGTACTTGCCCATCATGTCGTCCAGGATGCGCGTCACGTCCGACAGGCGGTACGGCATCGGCGTGTCGACGGTGATGTTGTGGTCGTTGGTGCCGGCCAGCTTGCGCTTTGCCTCGACGATGACCTGGTTGAGGATCGAGGCCTCGATTTCCGGCATGCGGCTATGCTCGCCGATGACCAGCTCCTTGATCTCGTCGAAGTTCAGCAGCCAGTAGGGCAGCTCCAGGTTGGCCGGGCTGATCACCTCGCACAGGCCGTCGAAGGCCGGCCAATATTCGTTGTGCGGGTCCAGGATGACGATGTGGCCTTCCGGATGCTGCGCCAGCACGCCGCGCAGGATCGCGGCCAGCGCGCAGGACTTGCCCGAGCCGGTGGTGCCCAGCACGGCGAAATGCTTGCCCAGCAGATCGTCGGTGAAGACGTGGGCGGGAATCGAATTGTCCAGATGCACGCAGCCGACGCGCACGCCTTCGCGATCCTCGCGCACGAAGATGCGGCGCAGATCGTCGCTGCTGGTGGAGGAGGCGCGATCGCCCAGCCGCGGGAAGGCGGACACGCCGCGGCGGAAGCGGCCGCTCGTGTCGGTTTCCAGGATCTCGCCGATCAGATCGAGGTCCATGATCTGGTTCGGCGGGCCGATCACCGCCTGCTCGGTGGCTGGCGTGCGCAGGCCGACGACGATGCCGAAGACCCTGGCGCCGGTGACCTCGACGCTGACCACATGGCCGATCTGCGGCGGCGCGGCGCCGGGGAAGCCGGAGCCGTCCTCCGCCATGTCGAGCACGACGCGGGCGCGCGATCCTTCGATCGCCGCGACCTGGCCGAAAGAGACGAGCTGAGCGGTCGAACCGTCCATGAAAGGCTCCCAGCCCCGGTTGCGCCGGGGAATGACGTGAAGGTCCCGGGTCAGGGTAGAACCGGGTTCCTCACCGCGCGGTTAAGGGAGATGGTTAGGAAAAGGTTATCTTTACCTACAATTTACCGCGACTTGCCGCGCTGCGAAAAAAGGGACGCCGCGAAGGGACAGGCTAGAATCAACAGCATAGCGCACCAGATCAGCGCGCTGCCGTTATATTGGCCGTGCAGCACCGGCTGCAGCGCGGCGTTAACGCCGACGAGCAGTTCCGGCCGCGTGAACAGGTTTTCATTCAGCGCGATGAAGAGCGCCGCGAAGGTCAGCAGCACGGCAAAGACGAATTCGATCCGATCGCGCCGGGCTTCGCGGGCGGTGCGCGCCGCGATCAGCGCGAAGGCGACGGTCGGCACCGCGAAGGCCCAGATCGGAAAGTCGCGATAGCGCGCATCGAAGGCAAGGGCGAGCGCCACGCTGCCGGCCGCCGCGACGGCCAGCAATTGCAGCGCGCCCAGCGCCGTGGCGGCATCGGGCCTGGCACGCCAGAAGCGCCGCAGCCATTCCAGGCTCTGCCGTGCCGGTGCGGGCTGCGGCCCGCCGGTGCCGAGCGCGCGCAGACCCAGCAGGGCGCTGAGCACCGACAGCACGACCAGCGCGCCTTCCACCAGCCATTCGTGCCAGCGCAATGCCGCCAGCAGCGCGTGATCGAGATGCAAAGTGATCGCCAGGCCGGCGGCGACGGCGAGAACCGGTGTGGCAAAGCCCATCGACGTTGAGCTCGCACCGCGCCGGTTGGGCCACCAGATCAGCAGCGCCAGTCCCAATGTCAGCGCCACGCGCGGCCAGGGCGATGCGAAGCGCGAAACCGGCCCTTGCAGTGGAAATTTCGGCAGGCGGTTCTCGCCGAACACGCCCCAATAGCCGCCGACCGTGCCTTCCAGCTCGCGCTTCCACGGCTGATCGAAGGCCTCGATGACATTGTAGTCCAGGCCACGGATATGGGCGAAGGTCAGGAACTCGCGGATGAAGCGCGCCTGCTCGATCAGGCCGGGTACCGCCTGCTCGCGCTGGCGCCCGGCGGAGGGATAGCCGGTCTCGCCGACGAAAATGGTCTTGCCCGGAAAGGCCGTCTCGACCCGCTGCAGGATGCCGCCGATATGGGCGACGCCCTGGTCCGCCGGCACCGGGTCATCCTCCCAATAGGGCAGGATATGGATGGTGATGAAGTCGACTTCGTTGGCCAGTTGCGGATAGCGCAGCCAGAACTCCCAGACATCGGCATAGGTCACCGGCAGGCCGGTCTCCGTGCGTACCCGGCGCAGCATCGGCGCCAGCGTCTCCGCCGTCTGCTCGCGGCGCAGCAGCGCCTCGTTGCCGACGATGATGGCCTTCACGACATCGGGATGCGCCTTGGCCAGTTCGATGCCACGGGTGATCTGCACTTCGTTGTCGGCCGCTTCAGCGCCGATCCAGAGGCCCATCAGCACCTTCAGGCCGACCTTCCCGGCGATCGGTACGACCTGGTCGAGGCCCTGGTTGACGGCGTAGATGCGCACGCAATCGGTCTCGGTCTTGAGCTGGTTGAGATCTTCCTCGATCTGCGTCGGCGGAATGACCAGGCTCTGGTCGAACGGCGTCTGGT
>DASZQC010000017.1:0-2792 GCA_035549815.1 Dongiaceae bacterium | reverse complement strand
GCCAGCAACTTCATGAACATCTATATGACCGCCGATTATTCCGGCGATCAATTTATGCTGCCCAACATCGTGCGCGCTGTCGGCCAGGCTTTGTGCTTCGCCCCGTTGACGGGCGTCGCCGCGGCCGAAATCGCGCCGGTCGATGCGGGCTCCGCCTCGGCTCTGCTCAACATGATGCGCAATATCGGCGGCGCGATCGGCATTGCCGTGCTGCAGACTTTCGTGACCAAGCGCGAGCAGTTCCACTCCAACATCATCACCCAGAACATCACGCCGGAGAATCCCGCGCTGCAGCCGCGCCTGGAAGCCTTGACGCAATACTTCCAGAGCCATGGCGTGAGCGATCCGACGGAGGCGCGCGCCCAGGCCTTTGCCGCCATCGCCAAGGTGGTGCGCGAGCAATCCTATGTCCTGGCTTTCAGCGATACCTTCTTCCTGCTCGGCAGTGTCCTGGTAATCGCCCTGATCGCAGCATTGTTTTTGAAGGCAGCCGGCAAGGTCTCCGCTGGCGGAGCGCACTAGGCGCACCTAAATTAGGCGCCGAACCCGCAGCAGGAGCATGTCATGAAAATCGACCTGACCGGCAAGACCGCCATCGTCACCGGCTCGACCGTCGGCATCGGCTTTGCCATCGCCCAAGGTCTGGCGGAAACCGGCGCCACAATCATCGTCAACGGCCGCAGCGATGCCTCCGTGCAGAAGGCGATCGGCAAGCTAACCAAGGCCGTGCCGAACGCGCGCCTGCGCGGCGTCGCCGCCGATGTCGGCACGGCGGCCGGCTGCGATGCGCTGGTCAAGGCGGTGCCCGCCGCGGATATCCTGGTCAACAATGTGGGCATCTTCGGTCCTCAGGATTTCTTCGACGTGCCGGACGAGGAATGGACGCGCTTCTTCGAGGTGAACGTGATGTCCGGCGTGCGCCTGTCGCGCGCCTATGCGCCCGGCATGGTCGACAAGAAGTGGGGCCGCATCGTGTTCATCTCCTCGGAATCCGGGCTCAATATCCCGGTCGAGATGATCCATTACGGCTTCACCAAGACCGCCAACCTTTCCGTCTCGCGCGGCCTCGCCAAGCGCCTGGCCGGGACTGGCGTGACCGTGAACGCCGTCCTGCCCGGACCAACCTTGTCGGAAGGTGTCGAGGAGATGCTGCGGGAGTCCGCGCAGAAGAGCGGGCGGAGCATCGAGGATGAAGCGACGGCGTTTGTGAAAACGCATCGCCCCGGCTCTCTCATCCAGCGCGCTATGAGCCCGACGGAGGTCGCCAACCTGGTCGTCTACACCTGCTCCACGCAGGCATCGGCCACCACGGGTGCTGCCCTGCGCGTCGATGGCGGCTTGGTCGATACGATTTCCTAGCCCTGCTCCGCGTCGCTCAGGATCATATCGGCCGCCTTCTCCGCGATCATGATGGTGGGCGAGTTGGTGTTGCCAGACGTGATGGTCGGCATGATGGAAGCGTCGGCAACGCGCAACCCGGCAAGGCCGCGCAGCCGCAACCGGGAATCCACCACCGCCATCGCATCGTCACCCATGCGGCAAGTACCGACGGGGTGAAAGATGGTCGTGCCGATATCGCCGGCGGCCTGCAGCAATTCGTCATCGGTCTTGAAGTCCGGTCCCGGCTTCAGCTCACGCGGTTTGTGCGGCGCATAGGCGCGGCTCTCCAGCACGATGCGGCGGGTCAGGCGGATAGAATCAACAGCAACCCGCTGGTCCGCCTGTGCCGTCAGGTAGCGCGGCTGGATCGCGGGCGCCGCGAATGGATCGTTGTTCTTCAGCCGCACATGGCCGCGGCTCTGCGGCCGCAGATTGCAGACCGAGGCGGTGAAGGCAGGGTAGCGGTGCAGCGGCTCACCGAACCTGTCCAGGCTTAAGGGCTGCACGTGATATTCGACGTTGGGCGTCTTGAATTCCGGCGAGGTGCGGGCGAAGCCGCCCATCTGCGACGGCGCCATGGTCATCGGCCCGCGCCGCAGGAAGGCATATTGCAGCCCCATCAGCGCCTTGCCGATCAAACTGTTGGCGCTGATGTTCAGGGTCGGCAGGCCCTCGATGCCGAACACCATGCGCAATTGCAGATGATCCTGCAGATTCTCCCCCACGCCCGGCAGCGCATGCACCGGCACGATGCCATGCTCCTTTAGCAGCGCAGGATCGCCGATGCCTGACAATTGCAGCAGATGCGGCGAATTGACGGCGCCCGCCGACAGGACCACTTCCCGCCCCACTCGCACCCGCTTGATCTGGCCTTGATGGCGCAGCTCCAACCCGGTCACGCGGCCGCCTTCGACGATCAGTTTCGTCGCCTGCGCGTCGGTCCATAAAGTGAGGTTCGACCGCGACAAGGCCGGCTTCAGGAAACCGCGCGCGGTCGACCAGCGCACGCCGCGCATCTGGTTGACCTCGAAATAGCTGGTGCCGTGGTTGTCGCCGCGGTTGAAGTCCGGCGTGCGCGGGATGCCGTGCTCCTCCGCCGCTTCCTGGAATCGGTCCAGCACCTTCCAGGAGATGCGCGGCCGCTCGACCCGCCACTCTCCACCCATGCCATGCATCTCGTCCGCGGCGCCCAGACGGTGCTCGCTCTTCTTGAAGTAGGGCAGCACGTCGTCCCAGCCCCAGCCGGCATTGCCGAGCTGGCGCCAGTGATCGTAATCGGCCGCCTGGCCGCGCATATAGATCATGCCGTTGATGGCGGAGGAGCCGCCGATCACCTTGCCGCGCGGGTATCCCAGCGCGCGGCCGTTCAGCCCCGGCTCCGGCTCGGTCTTGTAGCACCAATCGGCGCGCGG
>DASZQC010000016.1:0-8465 GCA_035549815.1 Dongiaceae bacterium | reverse complement strand
ATCACCGGGATGCCCGTCGCCGCCACCTTGGGCAGCGCCGCGGCATAGGGCTCCAGCATATACATGCGGTTGTCGAGCTCGCCCTGGATCACCTCTTCCACCGGCTTGCCGTCGCGCACCAGTTCGGGGCCATAGGCGTCGGACGGCAGATGCAGATTGGAGATCGCCACCATCTTGCCGCGCTGGATCTCGACATAGGAGAAATGCACGTCGTCCTGCGTGCCCATGTAGAGCGGAAAGCGCGAGATCAGATGCACGCGCTCATCGACATAGGCCCAGCCGAGCATGTCGGCGATCTTGCGCGAATTGCCTTCCGGCTCCTGCAGCGCGACCACGTCGGGATCGGCGGCTTTGATCGCGGTCACCACCTGCTGCAGGCTCAATTGAACGCCGCTGCGCCAGATGTTGAAGATCATGACCTTCAGTTTCACCGGCTCGGCAAAGGCCGGCGTCGCGACGAGCGTCGCGCAGGCCAGGAACAATATTGATAGGATTCGGATCAGGCGCATGTCGTTCCCCCAACTGCTTGCGTCCAATATCGAGCGCAAGCATGGCACGGACGATTTTTGCGGCCAAGTGCTTATTGAATGAACATTCAACAAAATTTTCGATACGGCGGCGCGGTTCTACCGCTTCAAGCGATCGAGCCAATGCCGATTGCGCGTGACGACATAGGCCATGTCGGCGATGCCGGTGACATCGTCGCGCTCGATCACCGGTAGCAGATGACAGCCAGGCATCAACTCGGTGACCACCGGCTCGATGTCGCGGCCGAAATTGCGGTAATGGTGGAATTCCTCCGGCTTCGGATAGCCCCAATCCACCGTCTTCTCCAGATGATAGGGATCGGGAAAAGAGAGCAGCAGAAAGCCGTGCGCATTCAGCACGCGGCCGAGCTCGCGCAACGCCGCGCGGTAATCGGGCACATGCTCCAGCACATGGTTGCAGATGATGACGTCGTAGCTGGCGTCAGAGCGATCGATGGCCTGCAGGTCGAGGCTGTTGCTCTCGCCATAGATGCTGCGTTCGAAATGACCGAACCAGCGCGGAATCACGGTCGGATCCTTGCTGAATTGCAGGCAGCGCAAGCTCTTGAGCTCTTCCACGCCGATGCGCAGGAAAATCTTGTGGAAGGCGCGATGACGCTCCATCGACCGGCAGCGGCTGCATTTCGGCAGCTTGCCGCTCTCGCTCATGCGATCGTGCGGGCCGGCCTTGAATTTCTCGCTGCCGCAAATGATGCAGCGTGGCGGCGGCCAGATCCGTCTGGCAAGGCGGCGCAGACGCTTGGCAATGAACTTACGCAAATCGGTTCCCAGTCCCCACTCGGTTCCGCGCCGACCTTAAACCGCTTCCGTTGCTGCGCCTAGCATTTGATGGGAATACAGACCGCGACGTCACGCGGATGCGCTCTCCGGATGCGCCCCCGGATGCGATTGCGGCGCATTAGCGCCGTGCAAATCTTCTTTGCCACGACGGCGATCTCCGGCTATATGAGCGCCGTCTCTGGGGAGTAGCCGCCCTCGTCTTTAGAGGGGGATGTGTCAACAGACTTGGCCGATGGACCTATGTCCGGACGCCATGGCGCATCCGACCGTTGTTTGGCGAGACCTTTGACTTGCTTGCGTTCAACCCGCGGGATCGGGCAGCGCGAGAAGTCATCGGTCATCTGCCCGGTCCCGCTTGTTGGTCTCTATGGAAGCCCTTCTGGTTTCGACCGGTGTCGTCGCCCTCGCGGAAATCGGCGACAAGACGCAATTGCTGGCCATGCTGCTGGCCGCGCGCTACCGCAAGCCCGCGCCGATCCTGGTCGGGATATTGATCGCCACCCTCGCCAATCACGCGCTCGCCGCCTGGGCGGGTTCGCTTGCCGCCGCCTGGCTCGGCCCCGATCTTTTGCGCTGGATCCTGGGCCTGCTGTTCCTCGGCATGGCCGCCTGGTGCCTGATTCCCGACAAGGCCGACGATGGCCCCAAGACGATCGGCAAGGCCGGCGCTTTCATCACCACGCTGATCGCCTTCTTCCTGCTGGAGATCGGCGACAAGACGCAGCTCGCCACCGTGGCGCTGGCGGCACGGTTCCAGACGCTGGCGATGGTCACCATCGGCACCACGCTCGGCATGATGCTGGCGAACGCGCCGGCGGTGTTCTGTGGCGACCTCATCGCCCGCAAGGTGCCGATGAAGCTGGTGCATAGCATCGCCGCCGCCTTGTTCGCGATCCTCGGCCTGATGACGCTGACCAGGATGGATTTGGGACTTCTACCTTGACGACGGGCGCCGGCCTGGACCAAAGTCCGGTCCCCGCATAATTCTCCGAGGCAAGACTTTGCCGACGCTCTGACCGATCTCGGTTGAACGCCGTAACCAGCCGCAGCGATCCGACGGATCGTTGTGGGATCGCGTCACATTCGGGCGCATGGCGGCGGGCTGAGATCGGTACGGTGCCCTCCACCGCCGCGCGCCTCGGCCCTCGCACAATCCCGTTCCCGCCGTGAGCCCGCCAGCGCCATCAACGCGCTGATCCAGCCCTACCGCTTCTCTCCGCCGCGATGCCGCCCTTCCTCGAAGGAAGGCTGTCGTCTTGTCGGAGATTCTTCGCGTCACCTGGCGCGTAACACCGCTCCATCCGCCGCAGCCGCAGCGCCATTGCGGGTCATGCGACACCATCACGCCCTTCGTCAGCAGCGGGCGCTTCCGCACCAACGCGCAGAAAAAGCGCATGGATGTTTGGCTGATCTATCGTTGCGCCATCTGCGACCAGACCTGGAACATGCCGATCCTCGAACGCTGCCCCATCGCACATATCCCGCCGGACCGGCTTCAGTCCTTCATCCACAATGACCCTGCGGCCGCGGCTCATCATGCCTTCGACCTGTCCCGCCTGGCGCGCCACAGCGATCGGATCGACCAGGACACGGCCGTGATGGTCGAGAAACGCACCGACGGCGGCAGCATTGCCGGTGCCGCATGCCTGGAGATCATTCTTGCGCTGAGCCTGCCCTGCCGGCTGCGGCTCGATGGCCTGCTGGCCCGCGAACTGGGCATTGCGCGCAACGCAATTTTAAGGGCGCATGAAGCCGGCGCGCTTACGCTGGTGCCGGCTTCGCGCAAAGTCCTGCGCGCGCCGGTGCGGAACGGTCAGCGAATCCGGATCGATCTTTCAACGGCAGGGCACTGGGGCATCGAGCCCGACAGGACCTGGAAGCCGGCGCACTAGGTCGCCGGCGTCAGACGCAAGATGCGGCCGTCATCGTCGTCGGTCAGCAGATAGAGATAGCCGTCCGGCCCCTGCACCACGGCGCGGATACGTTCGCCGAGGTCCTCGAGCAGGCGCTCCTCGGCCACCACGCGGTCGCCCTCCATGGTCAGGCGCACCAGCAGCTTGAACTTGAGCGCGCCGACAAAGGCGTTGCCGCGCCAGGCCGGGAACTTGTCGCCGGTATAGAAGGCGAGGCCCGACGGCGCGATGGACGGGTCCCAGTAATAGACCGGCTGCTCCAGGCCGGGCTTTGCCGTGCCCTCGCCGATCTTGCCGCCGGCATATTCGCGGCCATAGGAGATGATCGGCCAGCCGTAGTTTTTGCCCGGCTGCGGCTGGTTCAGTTCGTCGCCGCCGCGCGCGCCATGCTCCGCCGTCCACAATGCGCCGGTCGCCGGGTTCAGCGCCGCGCCCTGCGCGTTGCGATGGCCGAGGGAATAGATCTCCGGCGCGTAAGCAGCCTGGCCGACGAAGGGATTGTCGGCCGGAACGCTGCCGTCGGAATTGATCCGCACCAGCTTACCCACATGCGATCTCAAATCGGCGATATGTTCGCGGCGGTTGCGGTCGCCCAGCGTGACGATCAGCGTGCCGTCCGGCAGGAACACCAGGCGCGAGCCGAAATGATGGCCGCTATCGAGCTTGGGAACCTGGCGGAAGATGACCTGCAACTGCTCCAGCCGGTCGCCGGCCAGTTTCGCGCGCGCCACCGCCGTGCCGCCGCCGGGGCCGCCCGGCTCGGAATAGGACAAATAGATGAGCTGGTTCTCGGTAAAGGCCGGATCCAGCGCCACGTCAAGCAGCCCGCCCTGCCCGTTGGCATAGACCTGCGGAACGCCGCCGATCGGTGCCGACAGCGCGCCGTCCGCACCGACCAGCCGCAGCCGTCCGGGCCGCTCCGTCACCAGCATGCGCCCGTCGGGCAGGAAAGCGAGACCCCAGGGATGCTCCAGCCCCTCCGCCACCGTGGCGACGGAAATGGGCCCGGCCTGCGAGGGGAACTCTTCGGCCGGCGCCGCGACGGCGGGACCGGCGAGCAGAATCGACATTGCGGCAATCGCGACCGTGGAAATGCCGAGGCGCATCATCACCTCCTTGATCGGATGACTGAACTATCGATCCAGGAGGCAGTTCCGCGGATGCAAGGGCAAGTCAAACCCGCGTGAGCGGGAAGCGGCGCCCGGTTCAGGTGCCGACCTTCATGAGCTGCTGCAGCGTGTTCATCAGCGTGCTGATGCGGTCCGCCTCGCCGCGGGTCGAATCGGTCAGGGCCTTCATCTCCTCGGCGACCACGGCGAAGCCCTTGCCGTGTTCCGCGGCGCGCACCGCCTCGATGCGGGCATTGAGCGCCAGCATCTTCAGCGAGCGCAGTTCCTTCAGAATGCGCTGCACCGAGCCGACGATGTCGTTGCTGGTGCCGGAGAGCTGCGCGATCAAATCGGCGAGCTTCTGCTCCTGATCCTTCTGCATCGAAATGTCGATACAGGCGCCTTCCAGGAACTGGAGCTGGCCGTCGGCATCGAAAATGCCGGCGCCGCTCTCGTGGATCCACAGCGTGCTGCCGTCGCGCTTGACCAGGCGGTAGTCGATTTCCCATTTGCCCTTGGTTTCGAGCGCGGCGCCCACGGCGGCGTCGACCGCCGCCGTATCCTCCGGGCAGACGATCGAGGTGAAGGTGCGCACCTTGTTGTTCAGGAAATCGCTCGACGGATAGCCGGTCAGCGGTTCCACGCCCTCGGTCATCACCAGCATGGTGTAGCCGGCATCGTTCTGACAGCGATAGAAGAAGCCGTTGAGGCGGCTTGCGACGCTTTCCATCACGCTGGCATGGGTGGAATCCGACATTCGTTTCCCCGAAGCTTCTCGCGTTCAGGACAGGAATATCGCCTTACTTAGTTAAGGATCGGCAAAAGTTGGGTTAGACCAATTTCAGACCATTACGTGAGAAGACAGGTCCGTCCACGCGCGATTCAAGCGAAGTTCCGATCGTGCGTCAGCGCCGGGATTCGGGCGCGCGCCGATCGCACTTGGGCAAGGTCGATATCGCCGACGATGATGCCTTCCCCCTCGCCCCCATCGGCCAACACTTGGCCCCATGGATCGATGATCAGCGAATGGCCGAAACAGGCGGCACCGCCCGGCAAGGTTCCATACTGGCAGGGTGCCGCCACGTAGCAGCCGTTCTCGATGGCTCGGGCGCGGTTCAACACGTGCCAGTGGGCAGAACCCGTCACCTTGGTGAAGGCGGCTGGAACCGCCAGGATCTCCGCGCCCGCCTGGGCCAGGCGGCGATAGAGGTGCGGAAACCGCAAATCGTAGCAGATGGAAAAGCCGAGCGTGCCGAGATCGGTCGCCGCCGTGACGGCCCGATCGCCCGGCGCGATGGTTGCGGATTCGCGCAAAGGCCTGCCGAAATCGAGCTCGACATCGAACATGTGGATCTTGTCGTAGCGCGCCGTCACCGCGCCCGCGGGATCGAGCAGATAGGCCCGGTTAAAGATGCGTCCGTCCGGCGCGCGCACGCCAAGCGATCCCAGCAGCAGCCAGGCGCGCCGTTCCCGTGCCAGATCGGTGAAGGCCTGCAGCACCGGGTGGCGCGCCTCCTCGAAGGCGGCCGGATGCAGCAGCCCGTCGCGCAGTTCCACGCCGGAGAAATATTCCGGCAGGCAAACCAGCCGCGCGCCGCGGTCGATGGCATCGCGGGTCAGGCGGCCGCCGATCTCGATGTTGCGCGCCACGTCGGCGACGGCGCAATTCTGCACGCAAGCAAGCTTGAAGGTCACCGAAGCCGAAGCAGGCATGATCCGTTTCCCAGCGATCAATGCGCTGGCCGATCAGCGCGCATCAGCCGGCCGCATCCAGAACCTTGCGTACTTTAACCGCCAATTCGGCCTTGTGAAACGGCTTCATGATCAGGTGCACGCCTTCATCCAGAATGCCGTTGTGAACGATGGTATCGCGCGTGTAGCCGGACATATAAAGCACTTTGAGTCCTGGGCGGACTTGCCGTGCCGCATTGGCAATGGCCGGGCCGTTCATGCCCTTCGGCAGCACGACGTCGGTCAAGAGCAGGTCGACGCCGCCGGCGCGGGCAATGTGTTCCATCGCCTGCGGACCGTCCGCGGCTTCCAGCGTGCGATAGCCGAGCCCCGCAAGCATGGTCAGAGCCATCTTGCGAAGGCCGTCATCGTCTTCAACCACCAGTACGGTCTCACCCTTGGCCAGATAGGGGGTGACGCCCGCATCGTTCGCAATCGGTACGTCGAGCGCCGTCGTCGCGCGCGGCAGGTAGAGCTTGATCGAGGTGCCGCGGCCGATCTCGCTGTATATCTTGATGTGGCCGCCCGATTGCCGCACGAATCCGAACACCATGCTAAGCCCGAGGCCGGTGCCGCGGCCGACCGCCTTCGTGGTGAAGAAAGGCTCGAACGCACGCACCACGACTTCGGGCGGCATGCCTGTGCCCGTGTCGGTGACCGCCACCAGCACATGCTCCCCGGGCGTGATTTCCGGGTTCTGCGCGGCATAGTCCGCATCCAGGAACGTGTTGAAGGCCTCAATGGTGAGCTTGCCGCCGTTTGGCATTGCGTCGCGTGCGTTGACGGCCAGATTGAGCAGGGCATTCTCCAACTGGCCGGGATCGATCCGCACATGCCACAGGTCCGGCGCGAGGATCGCATCCAGCGCGATCGTCTCGTCAAGCGTGCGGCGCAGCAGGGCCATCAGGTCCGCGACCAGCTGATGGAGAGAAATCGTGCGCGGCTCCAGTGTCTGTTGACGCGAATAAGCGAGGAGCCGGCGCGTCAGCATCGCGCCGCGTTCCGAAGCGCCGAGCGCATCGGACATCATGTTGGATATTGCCGGATCCGGCGGCAGCCTTTCGCCGATCAACTCGAGATTGCCCTGGACGATGGTGAGCAGGTTATTGAAGTCGTGAGCGACGCCGCTGGTCAATTGGCCGACCGCCTCCATCTTCTGCGACTGCCGCAACTGTTCCTCGGCACGGTTGCGCTGGGTCACGTCGACGGCGACGGTGATGCGCGCGGGCCGTCCATCGAAGGTCAGCGCATAGCTGAAAACATCGACCTCGATGATCTTTCCGTTCTTGCGCAGATGCCGCCAATTCTGAGCGGAGTGGTGCGGCGCCTTCGAAGTCAGAAGATCCTGGATTTTTGGAATGTCTTCCGCCGGCCTGATCTGAGTGATCGTCATGCCCAGGAACTCTTCACGCGCGTAACCATATGTCGTGACAGCGGCTTCGTTGACATCCAGGAAAGCCAGCGTCTCCAGGTCGAACACCCACATCGGCAGCGGATTGTTCGCAAACAGAAAGCGGAAATCCTCCCGGCTGCGCTCCAGATCGGCCTCGCGCTGCCGCAACGCCAGTTCGGTCGCGTGCCGCTGAAGGGCCATCTGGATTGTTGCGTGCAGCTCGCGCTCCGAGAACGGCTTCAGCAGATAGCCGTACGGCTTGGTCGCCGCGGCGCGCTGCAGCGTGGCCTCCTCCGAATAGGCCGTCAGATAGATCACGGGGATCATCCACTCGGGCGGAATGCGGCTGGCCGTCTCAATGCCGTCGAGGTCCCCCTCGATGTGGATGTCCATGAGGACCATATCGGGCCGCTGCTGTTCGATCAGCATCAGCGCCTCGGTGCCGGACGGGACGATCGAGGGCACGTCGTAGCCAAGCTTCCTGAGGCGTTGCTGCAGATTGAACGCCGGTATCCGCTCATCTTCGACCAAGAGGATTTTGGGCTCTGCCATCTCGCCGCCTCTCACGGAACTTGGAATTCAATGACGAACTGCGTCGGATCCCGCCGACGGATATCGAGCTTCCCATGGAGTTGATCGGTCAGCAAGACGACCAACTGCAAGCCGAGTGTTTCAGTCTGCTGCAAGTCCTGGCTTTCCGGAATTCCGACGCCGTCATCGCTGACGGTCAGGACCAGGGCATTGGCCGCGCCCCCGAGGCTGGCGCCCGATCGCAGCATGACGGCGATCCTGCCGGGGCGACCATCCGGAAAGGCGTGCTTGAGCGCGTTGGAGATGAGCTCGTTGACCAGCAGGCCCGCGGGCACCGCCGCGCTCAGCGGCAACTGCACTTCGTCCGCGTTGATGGTCAGGTCGATCCGCGACGGGTCGATGCCATAGGATGAGATCAGCGTCGGGATCAAAGTATCGAGAAACGTGCCGAAATCCACGC
>DASZQC010000015.1:0-5122 GCA_035549815.1 Dongiaceae bacterium | reverse complement strand
CGCAGCGCCGCGTCGGACGCCGCGTCCTTGAACACGCCGCTGCCCGACAGGCTGGCCGATTTGATGCCGCCTTCCAGCAGCTCGCGCCACATGCCGGCCGAATCGGCGTTGGTCACGTCCACCGCCTGGGCGTTGAAGGCCAGCGATGTGGCCTTCAGCCCGGCAACGCTGGTGAAGCTTTCCGGCGATCCGCCGTCGCCGATTTTGATCAGAAGGTCCCTGCCGCGCTGGGCCGTCATCGTCTTGCACTCCTGTTTGAATGGAACATTGCCGGGGCCGTCACAGGCACACCGCGCGATAGGGCGCCAACAGCGCCAGCGCGGCTTGCGGCATGGGCGCCGCATCGCCGCCGCGATGCTCGTAAAGCCATGTGACGGTCTGCCCGATCGCGCTCTTGATGGGCGCGGGCACATCGGCCGCGCCGCCATAGCCGGCGGTGAAGACGATGGACACCGCATCTGCGGCGCGAAGGCCGGGATGCGGCGAAGAAAAGATCAAACGGCCGCCCGGCGCATCAATCCGGTAGTCCGACGCGTCCAGCACCGTCGCCGCATCATCGGCGCCGTAGAGCGTCACAGCGGTCACATCGATCAGCGGCGGCAGCGGCAACGCGACGGTGCCGCCCCCCAGCCCATCCAGCCACAGGGTCCAGCCCTGGGTGACAAAGGCGCGGCCGGTGTGCCATTCGCAGCGCACCCGCGCCGCCGCGATCAGCGACGCGATCAACTCGTCCTCGTCATTGCCGCTTTCCACGCGCAGCCAGGCTTTCGCCTCGGCCAGGCTGACCGGCTCTTCCGCGGGCGGCGACGTCAGTTGCAGGGACATGTCTCGTTTCCGCAAAGTCAGCCTCCCCTTCGCGCGCATGGCGCGCCGGAAGGGGAGGTGTCGGCAACGCTGTGTCGGCGGAGCCGACCGAGTTGCCGACGGAGGGGTTGAAAGAAAAACCCTCGCGATGCGGGGAAACATCGCGAGGGCCGCGCGGCAAACGCCGCGTTCACGCGGCCGCAAGGCCGCGATGGGAATGCCAGAGACCCGCCTCCCCCTTTGGTGCGCCAGCACCAGGAAGGGGGAGGTGGTTTCAGCGTGCGAAGCCGACTTCTTGGGAGGCGAGCGGAAGCTGAAACCGCAAGGGGGTTCTACCAATCAAGACGCAGAGAATTTCAAGAGCTTGATCGCCTCGAAATTCTGCACCCCGCCGCCGACGCGCTTGGTGGTGTAGAACAGCACATAGGGCTTGGCGCTGTAGGGATCACGCAGCACGCGGATACCCACCCGATCGACAATCAGATAGCCGCGGGCGAAATCACCGAAGGCGATGGAATAGCTGTTCGAGCCAATGTCAGGCATATCCTCGGCTTCCGTCACCGGATAGCCGAAGATGGTGGCGGGCTGGCCCGCCGCCGCACCCGGCTGCCAGATGTAATTGCCGCTGGTGTCCTTGAACTTCCTGACCGCGCTTTCGGTCTTGCGGTTCATCACCCAGCGGCCATTGGCGCGATAGGCCTGCTTGGGCGCGTAGGCCAGGTTCAGCAGCGCATCGGCGGGGGCCTCGTCGTCATCGACAAAGGCGCCGTCGGCGCCCGAGGCGATATAGCCGATCTTGCCCCAGCTCCAGCTTGCGTCCGCCACGTTGGTGTAGGCCAAAAATCCCTTGGGCTTGGCCGAGCCGTCGCCGTTGACGAAGGCCGCGCCTTCCTGTTCGGCGAAGACGATCTGCACCTCGTCGGCCAGCCACTGCTCGATGTCCACCTGGGAATCGTCCAGCAGCGCCTGGGTGGCGGCGGGCATGGCGTAGAGCTCCATCGCCGGGAAATCCAGCGCCGCCAGGGTGGGCGTATCGGTCTGGCTGATGCTGCCGGTCTCGCCGACCCAGCCGCTGGCCGCGCCGGCGGTGGTGATGGGCTTGCGATAACTGGCGCCGCCGATGGCGCGCACGCTGGCGATGGCGCGGATGGGCGAGGCCTGGCTCAGCACGCGGTCGATGGTGCGCTCGATCTCCAGCGGCACGGTATAGCCGCCATCGGCGTTGGAGCCTTCGCTCATCGCCTTGACCTCGATATCAAGGCCATCACCCTTGCGCACATAGCGGTCGAAGGCCGCCTTGCGCTCGGCCAGACGGGAATCGAGCGCCGGATCGAACGATTTGCGCTCGCCCGACAGCAGCGGACGGCGCGCTTCCAGCATCAGCGCCTCCAGCTTCTGCTTCTGTTCGGTCAGGGCGGCGTCGATGCGCGCCACCTTCTCGGTATCCAGCACGTCGCCGCGCTTTTCCAGGCCCTTCAGGCGGGCATCATTGGCGTCCTTGAAGGCCTCGAAGCCGGCGAGGAAATCCTCGAAGGCCGCCTTGATCTCGAACGTATGCTGGCTGCCGTCGACAGCCTTGGTTTCCAGTTCCATGCTTTCTCCTGTTGAGCGCCCTGAAAACAGTCAGGCAGTAAGGGCGCGGCTTGCCTGACGAAACAGATCCGCCAGGCCCGTCTCGGCCCGGCGTTGCCCGATGGCGGTGACGGTCGATCCCGCCAGCAGCGGAAAGGTCACCACCGAAATTTCCCAAAGCTCGACCTGTTGCAGCAGGCGGCCGGCGGTTTGCCGCTGCGCCCGCTGGGTGCGAAAGCCGATCGACAGGCCGTTCAACGCGCCATCGCGCAACAGCGCGGCGATATCGCGCGCCTGTTCGATATCGCTGGTCAGGCGGCCCCGGACGTACAGACCCTTGCGATCCTCGGCGATCTCCTCCCACACCCCGATCGGGGCGTGGCTGAAATGCTGGTACAGCATCCGCACCTGTGCGGGCCCGCGCCGGCGCAGCGACTGTGCGAAGGCGCCCGGCGCCACGGTGTCGCCGTCGCCGTCGCCGTCGGCGACGCCGAACAGCGAGGCATAGCCCTCGAACTGGTCGGGACCCAGCGGGGTGAGGCCCGCAAAGATGCTCTTGCGCGCCAGCGGCCGGCGCGCATAGGCGATCTGAACCATGTGGAATCCTTCACCCTCCGTGAGGGAGGGTCGAAATAGTGCAGCAGTTTCGGGGAGTGGTCCGCGCGCGCTCGCGGCTACGGCTGGGCCCGGTCGATCTTCACTTCGATCCGGTCCAGGCTTTCCTTGATGGCGCGCACCTGTTCCTCGATCACCGCGACCTTCTGGATCGCGGCCTGGTCGGATGAAACGGTGCGTTCCAGGTCGGCGATGCGCTCGGCGGCGCTGCCCGCCCAGAACAGCGCCCCCGCGGTCTGCAACAAAAAAGCCGCCACAAGGGCGGCAGGAAACTTCCGTTCCGGCATCTGCCGGAAACCATCGATGACACTCATGTGCTCACATCATTGCCTGTATAGGTTATGACAGCGGGCGAGAAATCCCAGCCGCGTAGAATCTTCAACGCGCTCTCCAGCGCATCCTTCACCGTGCCGCGGCGGATCGCCGCCACCATCTCCTCGGTGTTCAGCGACACCGTCGCCGCCTGGTGGCCGCGCGGGCCGGGCAGCGACAGGAACAGCGGCACATTGTTCATCACCCCGGTGATGATGAAGTCCTGGAACCAGCGCTGGCGGATGATCTTCGCCGCGTGGCCCACCAGCATCAGCCCGATGCCGGTGGAAAGATCGAAATCCTCCGAGATGCCTTCGGTCTCCACATAGGGCAGCACGCCCGACTTGTCGGGCCGCCAGTCCTCGCCGAAAATGTCCACCGTGCGCCAGGCGCAGAAATAGCCGCGGCACACCGGAAAGCGCGTCTCATAGATGGCGCAGCCGCCGCCGGTGCAGTGTTTGCAGGTCGAGCCCGAGACCTTCTGGATCTCCGGCTTGTTGATGGTCGGCCAGGTGCAGCACACCGTGCACTCGCCGCAGTCCCGCCCCGGGATCAGTTCCATGCCTTCCCACATGCGCCCTCTATAGCACGTCTCCACCCTCCACCGGTGAATAGCCCGCCGCCGCACGTTTCTCGTTGATGGTCAGGAACGAGGCCCCGCTCAGCTTTTCCCACAGCGCCTGGCGCGCCTCGCCCAGCGCCTCCACCGCATCGGCGTCATAGCCCACTCGCAGCCCCTCGCCGAAGCGCGGGCACAGCCAGCGCGTCAGCGCCGCCGCCGTGCGCGCCACCTGGGGCAGCACAGTCTGGCGCCAGAAATTCAGGTTGGCCTCGGCATAATTGGCATAGGTGTTGTCGCCGGGAATGCCCAGCAGCATCGGCGGCACCCCGAAGGCCAGCGCGATCTCGCGTGCCGCCACGCTGCGCGTCTCGGCGAAATCCATGTCCGACGGGGTATAGCCCATCGCCTTCCAGTCCAGTCCGCCTTCCAGCACCATCGGCCGGCCGGCATTCGATGCGCCCTGATAGGCGTCCTCCAGTTCCCGCTTCAGCCGGGTGAACTGCTCGTCGGTCAGGCCGGGCGCCCCGTCCGGGCCCCTATATATAAGTGCGCCGCTGGGCCGGGCGGCATTGTCCAAAAGCGCCTTGGTCCAGGCCGCGCCCTGGTTGTGCACGTCGATCGCCGCGCCCGCCACCTGAAGCGGCGACAGGCCGTAATGATCGTCCAGCGGATGGAACAGCGCGGCATGCAGCACCGGCAGAAAGCCCGACCCGTCGCGCGCGATGCGTGTGGTGCGGCCATCGACGATGTAATCGTAAGCGGCCGGCCAGCCGCGCGCCCCCGCCACCACCTTCATCCGGTCGGGCCGCAGAACGTGCAGTTCGCGCGGTACCCCGTCCAGGCTCACCGCCTCCAGATAGGCGTTGCCCGCAGAATGCAGCAAGCCATACCAGCGCTCGAACAGGGCCGGCCCGTCCTCGGCGGCGTTGGGTCGCGCCAGGAGTGTCAGCAGCGGATGGTCCTCAACCTCGGTGGGGCCGTCATAGAGCAGGAACGGCACCGAGGCCGCCGCGCCCGCGATCTTGCGCACACAGGCATAGGCGATGGCGTTGCCCATCACGCCATTGCGCGCCAGCGCCGCGGCATCGCGGCCCGACCAGCGCGCGCTTCCCGACAGGGACAGGGCAAACAGGCCACCGGGGACCGTGCTCTTGGTTTCGGGCGCGGCCTTGCGGAAGAATTCGAACATTGGAACCTCTGTGATCGCCTCACCCTTCGACAAGCCCCGGGTGAGAACATTTCCCTCATTCGTCATGC
>DASZQC010000014.1:0-9062 GCA_035549815.1 Dongiaceae bacterium | reverse complement strand
GAGCGGCAATTCAACACGCCGCCGGCCCCGCAGGACGGTCGCACCTTGAGCGACCCCGATGGCTATGACCTGGCATGGAGCGCGCTGCTGCGTCTGCTCGACCGCATCGACCCATCTTACAAGGAATAGGCCTGAGCCGCCCCGTCCAGCACCAGCACCGTCTTCGCGGGCGAAGCTGGCCGTGGCTGGGGCGCGCGGCTCTGGCAGCATCATTTCGGAAGCGTCCGTCTTGCACCCGAGCAACTGGCGCGGGTACCTTAGTGCGCTTCACCCTCCCAGGTCGCCCGAGCGGAGGGCTGCCTTAAGTCGCGGTGTTGCCCAGTTCAAGAAGGCGCGGACCTTCAGCGGCAGCAGGCCCTGTCCCGGAAAAATGATGCTGATGGGCCAGGGCGCCAACTCATATGGCGCGAGCACGAGATCGAGCGCTCCCGCGCGTCTCGCTGCTTCGATCTTGTAGGACAGCATGCGCGTAACGCCGCCGCCGGCGATGGCGGCCTCGATCGCGGCCTCCGCGCTGGTGACCGATAGCCAGGAATGGAGCCGTATCGCCTTTTCCTTTTTCCCGAACCTGAAGCCCCATGCCGCCGGGGACGACATGTTCTCGAACGTGATGCAGTCGTGCATGGCCAGGTCACTTGGCTTCTTCGGTCTGCCGCGGGCGGCGAAATAGCCCGGGCTGCCGCACACGATCCGACGGGTGGACCCGATGCGCGTGGCGTGCAGGGAGCTGGCCGGCAGATTTCCGATCCGGACGGCAAGATCGATGTCATTGTCCAGATGATTGAGGATCCCGTCCGAGAGGATCAGGCGGACGTCGATTTCCGGAAAGGCTTTTCGGAATTCAATGATGGTCGGGACCACATGGATGCGCCCCAGCGATACGGGCGCGGTGATGGTCAGCCTGCCCCGAGGCGTGGTGTATTCGCCGGTCGTCGCCCGTTCGACTTCTTCGACCTGCTCGATGATACGCCGGGCCGCTTCCACGTAATAGCGCCCGGCATCGGAGAGCGACAGCTTTCGGGTCGATCGGTTGAGAAGCCGCACCTTGAGCTGGGCTTCCAGGTCCGAGATCTTGCGGCTCACCGTGGTCACCGGTATGCGCAGCCGGCGCGACGCGGCCGAGAGGCTCCCCGCTTCGGCGACCGCCACGAGGACCGACATCGATTCGAAGCGATCCATCAAACTCCCCCGGATTTCGGAAAGGTGCTTGCCATTTGTATGAGGTACTTGGGCGGGTCGCAATCGTCTACACACATCATGCCGCGTTGCTCAGGCCCTCGGCCGGGCGCTGTGAGCCTTGTGACTCCGCCAGGAGAGAATCATGAACACGTCCATTGCCAGCCGGAGCGTCCCGGCCGAACAGACCTGCCCTGTCACCCATCATCGGATGTTGAAGATTGACGGCATCAACATCTTCTACCGGGACAGCGGTCCGGCAAATGCGCCGGTCGTTGTCTTGTTGCACGGGTTTCCGACCTCGTCGCACATGTTCCGCAATCTGATACCGGCCCTGGCGGATCGCTATCGCGTCATTGCGCCGGACTATCCGGGCTACGGCCAGAGCGACATGCCGGACCGTGCCGCCTTTCACTACACGTTCGACCGCTTCGCGGAGCTGATCAACGCCCTGCTCGACAAGCTCGGGGTCAAGGGCTACTCGATGTACGTGATGGATTACGGCGCGCCGGTGGGCTGGCGGCTTGCGCTGAAACATCCCGAGCGGATCACCGGCCTCATCGTGCAGAACGGCAACGCCTATGAGGAAGGCCTCAAGGAGTTCTGGGATCCCATCAAAGCCTATTGGGCGGATGGTTCCGACGCCCATCGAAACGCGCTGCGCGGGCTGTTGACGCTCGAGATCACGAAATTCCAATACACCGACGGCGTGTCCGACGTCAGCCGGGTGTCACCAGACAACTGGGTGCACGACCAGGCCTTGCTGGATCGGCCCGGCAATGATGAGATCCAGTTGGACATGTTCTACGACTACCGCACCAACCTGCCGCTGTATCCCGCGATCCAGGCGTATTTCCGCAAGCATCAACCGCCGACGCTGATCGTCTGGGGCAAGAACGACAAGATCTTCCCGGCGGATGGGGCGCATCCCTACAAACGCGATCTGCCGAACGTCGAGTTCCACCTGCTGGACACCGGGCATTTCCTGCTGGAGGACAAGGCGGATGAGGCTTTCCCTCTGATCCGGGATTTTCTTGATCGAAAGGTCGGGGGCTGATCAGGCAGGCGCTGACGAAGCGCCTTACGCCGCGCCGTCCAGCACCAGCACGTCTTCGCGGGCGAAGCTGACCGTGGCCGGGGCGCCGCGCTGCGGCGGGACCGAGCTCGAGTTGTTGAAGGTGTCGAGCTTGATGGCGTGGTTCTTGAAGCGGATGCGGATACGGACGATGGAGCCGAGGAAGCTCACCTCCTCGATCGTGCCGGTCATGTTGTTCTGGCCGGGCTGCGGGCTGCTCACCAAAGTCGCCGCTTCCGGCCGCAGCGCCACCATGCATTCGCTCCCCGCGGCGCCCGGCAAGGCGCGGGCGGCGGTGATCTCGTGCCCGTCGACGCGCAGCTTGCCCGCCGCGGCGTCAACGACTTCGCCCTTCAGCACGCTCAAGGTGCCGACGAACTGGGCGACGAAATGCGTCTTCGGCTGGTTATAGATCTCGAACGGCGCGCCGATCTGCTCCACGCGGCCCTCGTTCATCACCACGATGCGGTCCGACATCGACAGGGCTTCTTCCTGGTCGTGGGTCACATAGATGGTGGTGATGCCAAGCGCGCGCTGCAGCGAGCGGATCTCTTCCCGCAGCGAGACGCGGATCTTGGCATCCAGCGCCGAGAGCGGCTCGTCGAGCAGGAGAACCTGCGGCTTGATGGCGATGGCGCGGGCCAGCGCCACGCGCTGCTGCTGGCCGCCGGAAAGCTGGTAGGGGAAGCGGCCGGCCAGATGCGGCAGCTTCACGATGTTCAGCATCTCCTCGACCCGCGACTTGATCTCCGCCGCAGGCTTCTTGGCGATCTTCAGGCCGAAGGCGACATTCTCCGCCACCGTCATGTTGGGGAAGAGGGCATAGGACTGGAACACCATGCCGACGTTGCGCTTGTTGGGGTGGAGCCGCGTGATCTCCTTGCCGTCGATCTTGATCGACCCGGCGGTCGGGATCTCGAAGCCGGCCACCATGCGCAAGGTCGTGGTCTTGCCGCAGCCCGACGGGCCGAGGAACGAGATGAACTCGCCGCGCTCGACGTCCAGGTCGAATTTCTGCACCACGGTCTGCGGACCGTAATTCTTGCGGATATCCGCGAGATCCAGAAACGCCATGTCACTCCCCCGTTCGGCCCACGTTCAGCAGAAGGCGGCCCGTCAGGGCGCGGCCTTGATCTGCTTGCCGCGTCCGAACACGTTGATCAAACCCATGCAGGCCCAGGTCACCAGGAAGGCGATGATCGCCAGGGCCGACGGCTCATAGGCGCGATTGGCGCCGATATTCTGCAGATAGACACCGAAGGCCGGCCGGTTCAGCAGGCTGGCCATGGTGAATTCGCCGATCACGATGGCGAAGGTCAGGAAGGCGCCCGACAGGATCGCCGAACGCACATTCGGCAGGATCACCTTGAACAGGATGGTCGGCCAGCCGGCGCCTAGATTCTCCGCCGCCTCGGTCAGGGTGCGTACGTCGATGGCACGCAGGCCGGTATCGACCGCGCGATACATGTAGGGCAGGGCGAGCGTCACATAGCTGAAGGTCAGCAGCATGTCGGTCGTGCGCACATGATTGGTCAGCGGCAGGATCGACGAGCTGTTGTAGAGGCGGATATAGCCGAACACGATGACGATGGCCGGGATGACCAGCGGCATCAGAGTGACGAACTCCACCAGCGGCCGCAGCTTCGGCAGGCGCAACTGGATCCAATAGGCGGTCGGCACCACCAGCAGCACGCCGACCACGATGGTGCAGAGCGCCAGCAAAGTGGAATAGCCGAAGGTGGCCTGGAAGTTCGGGTCGCTCAGCACCACGCGGTAGGCGTCGAAGCTGTATTCGCCGCGCCGCATCTTCAGCGAGAACTCGAACGTGCCGATCAGCGGCACCAGGAAATAGAGGGTGCCGAGGACAATGGCGATCCAGGAGCCGAGGCGGGCCTGCTTCATCGCAACCACTTTTCGCTGCGCTGGCGCAGCCAGATATAAGCGCCGTTGGAAAGGCCCGTGATCAGGATCATGCCCATCGCCAATGCGTAACCCAGCCCCTGGTCGTGCAGCACGTCGCCGCGGATCTGGGCATAGAGCAGGATGGTGACGATGTTGAGCGACGAACCGGTCAGGGCATAAGCGGTCGCCACCGCGCCGAAGGAATTGGCGAACAGCAGCAAGGTGGTGCCGAGGATGCTGGGCCACAGGATCGGGAAGGCGACATGCCGCCAATATTGCCAGCGGCTGGCGCCCAAAATCTCCGACGCCTCGCGCCACTCGCGCTTCAGGCCGTCCAAGGCCGGCGCGATGATCAGCACCATCAGCGGAATCGGGAACTAGAGGTAGGTGAGGGTCAGGCCCCAGAAGCTCAGCAGGTTGAAGCCCGCGTCGCGATAAAGATCGAAGCCGATCCAGTCGCGCAGCAGCACCGTCACCAGGCCGACGCGGCCCAGGGTGGCGATGAAGGCGAAGGCCAGTGGCAGCCCGGCGAAATTGGAGGCGACCCCGGAAAAGGTCATCAAGGTCGGCCGGATCCATTGCGGCAACCCGCCCAGCACCGCGGCATAGGCCAGCAGGAAGCCGAACACAGCGCCTGTCAGCGCCGAGGCGATGCTGACCTTCAGGCTGATCACATAGGCGCTGATGATCGACGGCTGATTGAGGTTCAGCAGGTTCTGCAGGGTGAAATTGCCGTCGCCGTCCTGGAACGCGCCGATCATCAGGTCGAGCGTCGGCAGGATCAGGAACATCAAAGCGAAGATGAAGAACGGCGTGACGCCGATCCAGGCCCAGGTCTTCTGGCTGAGCTGCGGCGAGGCAGCGCCGGATTTCGGCGCAACTTGGACGTCTTGTGCCATCGACTTGCTACCAGCCCGCCCTGTTCGCAGCTTTTCTTGTTATGGCCCCCGCCGGCGCGTTTGGCGTCGGCGGGGGTAGTTCTAGCATCGGATTGTTACTGGACGTTGGCGCCCACGACCGAATCCCACTGCTTGGTGATCACTTCCTTGGAGGCGTTCTGCTCGTCCAGGGTCGGGAACACCGCAGCTTCATACGCGGCGGCCGGCGGCAGCTTGTCCAGCATCTCCTGCGGGATCTTGCCGTTCTTGGCCAGGTCGTTGAAGCGGATCGGGTGGCAGTAGCCCTTGAGCCAGGTGAGCTGGCCCTCGTCGGAATAGAGATATTCCATCCACAGCTTCGCCGCGTTCGGGTGCGGGGCATAGGCGCTGATCGCCTGCACGTAGACGCCCGCGACCACGCCGGTCTTCGGCACCACGACGTCGACCTTCGGGTTGCCGTTCAGCGTGTCGCGATCGGCCAGCGCGTTATAGTCCCAGCGGATGATGATCGGCGTGGCGCCCTGCGCCAGCGAGGCGGACTTGCCGATCACCGGCACGAAGTTGCCGGCCTTGTTCAAATCGGCGAAGAACTTCAGGCCCGCTTCGGCGGCCTTCGCGGCGTCGCCGCCGGCGGCCGACAGGCCCGCCGCATAGACGCCCTGGATCGCCTGGTTGGACGCGCGCGGATCGCCGGCCAGCGCCACGGCATTGGCATAGTCCGGCTTCAGCAAATCGGCCCAATCCTGGGGCAGCGTCTTCACCACGTCCGAGTTCACCTGGAAAGCGAGCACGCCGTAGTAGTCGCCATACCAGTGGCCGTCCGCATCCTTGGCGCTGTCCGGGATGGTGTCCCAGGTCGCGACCTTGTACGGCTGGATCAAGCCTTCGGCCTTGGCCGAGGGACCGAAGGAGAGGCCCACGTCGATCACGTCCGGCGCCTGCGGGCCGGTATTGCCCTTGTTCGCCTTGATCGCCTCGATCTCGTCGCCCGAACCGGCATCCGGATTGAGCTCGTTCACGGTCAGGCCGTACTTGGCCTTGAAGCCCTCGATCATCTCGCCGTAATTGCACCAGTCATGCGGCAGCGCGATGGTGGTGAGCTGGCCTTCCTTCTTGGCGGCGTCGATCAGCGCCTGCATCGGGTCGGCGGCCGGCGTCGCTTCGGTCGTCGCGGCCGGCGCGGTGGCAGCCTGTTCTTGGGTAGCAGGGGCCGCGGAGCTGTCCGCAGCCTGTTCTTCCTTCTTCTCCTCGCCGCAGCCCGCGATCGCGAGGGCAAGCACCAGCACCAGGGACGATGCTGTCAATTTCAACTCGGTCTTCATGTCGATCTCCTGTCTAATCCGTCCGCCAGACGTCCAGCAACCAGTCGGGCGTTGGCTCGCCCTTGAGTAAAACGGGAGGCATTTTCAGGACTGATTGTCAGTCAAACTGGTCGTTTGAGTTCTTAATATTTCAGTTTGATGTCAGGACTTTGTTGGCTCCAAATCCTATTGTCAAGCTGACCCCCAAGGCTTCCGCCTGTCCGGTCTGAGTCCGTGGAATCGACCGGCAGGGCGGGATAGAACATAGCGACGGTTTCAGGATTGTGACAGTCGTGTTTCAATTCGCCGCCAAGTTAAGGAATCGTCCTTAGAGGCAGACGTCGAACACGCCATCCAGGGCCTCGGCGGCGCCGTCCAGCGGCAGCTTCGAGCGCCAAGCCTTGGAAGGGACAGCAATTTGCGCTTCCTTTCCGGCGATCAGGGCATCGAGCAGCCGGCCAACCATGTATTCCATGTTGGCGTCGGCCGGCGACACCATCAGTTCGCCGTCCTTGGCGATGCCGCGCAGATCGAACTTCTGCCCGTCGACGACAAAGCGCATGTCGTAATGCTCGCCGTCGCTGAGCTGCGGCGCCAGCAGCACGTTGCGCAGGCCGATGATCGCGGTGTTGGGCACCTGGTAGGCGGAGCACCAGAAGCCGAGCGTGGAGCCGGACGCGATCCGGGACAGGGCGACCTCGAACCTGCCGTCGCGCCCGCGCTGCCAGATCGGGTCCTGGGCCGTTGCAAGCGACGCGGTCAACAGCAGGGGCAGGGTCAGAAGCAGGCGTCTCATCGCGTCACCTTCAGCTCGGCGTTCTCCCGTACCACATCGAGGAAGGCCTTCACCAGGGGCGAGCGTTTGCGCTCCTGCAAGCAGGCGACGTATTCGGTTGAGGTGATCGGCTTGCCCTCGAAGGGCAGGGCCTTCAGGCGCAAATCGTCGCCCAGCTCCGATTCCGCGATGATGCCGACACCGAGGCCCGCAGCCACCGCCTCCTTGATCGCTTCGCGGCTGCCGATCTCCAGCACTTCGCCCACATTGACGCCGGCCTTGATCATGGCGGCGTCGAAGGTCTGTCGCGTGTTGGAGGTCGGCTCGCGCAGCAGCAGGCGCTGACTCGCCAGTTCAGCGAGTTTCACACTGCGCCGGCGCGACCACGGATGCGCCCGATCCACAAAGGCGATGAAATGATCCTGCCGGAACGGTGTGGCGAAGATGCGCGCGTCGGTTTCGACATTGGCGGCGATGGCGACGTCGCAGCGCTGGTCCAGCAGGTCGTCCAGCAGCGACTTGGTGTTGCCCATGGTCATGCTGAGACGCAATTCCGGATAGCGCCGGTGGAAGGCGGTCAGGAACGGGACGGAGTGATAGGGCGCATCGGCGCCGATCCTCAGGTGCCCGCGCTTCAGGGCATGGGCGGCGCCCAGCACCTGGACCGCCTCCAGCTCCAGAGAGAACATACGGAAGGTGATATCGAGCAGGTTGCGGCCGATGTCGGTCACTTCGATGCGCCGCTTGCGTCGGTCGAACAGGCGGACGCCGAAGCGCTCCTCCAGCGCCCGCACCTGCCCGGACAGGGTCGGCTGGGTCACGTTCAGGAGTTGGGCGGCCTTGGTAAAGCTGCCCTCGGTGGCCACCGCGTGGAAGGCGCGGAGCTGGCTGTGACTTATAGATGTCATCTATGCAGCGTATAACTAACTGCGATTTGCCTTATAGTATCCGTGGGCGCATCCTAAGGCAACGGACCGCTCGGGAGCAGCCCGAGCCACCCCTCGCAGCAGGCGCTAAATGTCTCAAGATCCTCGAAAATCCCAAGATCCTTGGCTTTTGACCCCCGGACCGCTCACCACCTCGATGAGCGTGAAGGAATCGATGCTCCATGACTGGGGCTCGCGCGACCAGAACTTCCTCGCCATCAACACCCGCATGCGGACGCGCCTGGTCGAGATGATCGACGGAGAGGGCGCCTTCACCTGCGTGCCGATGCAGGGTTCCGGCACCTTCGCGGTCGAGGCCATGATCGGCGCCTTCGTGCCGCCGGCCGGCAAGCTGCTGGTGCTGATCAACGGCGCCTACGGCAAACGCATCCAGAAGATCGCCGGTTATCACAAGCGCGCCTGCGTCGCGCTGGAATGGCCGGAGGATCAGCCGGTCGACCCGGCGAAGGTCGCCAAGGCGCTGGCCGACGACAAGGCCATCACCCATGTCGCCGTGGTCCATTGCGAGACCACGTCGGGCGTGCTGAACCCGATTGTGGAGGTGAGCAGGGTTGTCGCCGCCGCAGGCCGCAAGCTGCTGATCGATTCCATGAGCGCCTTCGGCGCGCTGCCCGTCAGCAGCAAGGAGATCACCTTCGACGCCGTCGCGGCCTCCTCCAACAAGTGCATCGAGGGCGTGCCCGGCCTCGGGTTCGTGCTGGCGCGCATCGACGCGTTGAAAGCCTGCGAAGGCAATTCGCCGTCGCTCGCCCTCGACCTCTTCGACCAGTGGCGGGCGCTGGAGAAGACCGGGCAATACCGGTTCACCCCGCCGATCCATTGCATCGTCGCCTTCGACCAGGCGATGAATGAGCATGCGGAGGAGGGTGGCGTCGCCGGGCGCGGCGCGCGCTACCGCAACAACTGCAAAATCCTGGTCGACGGCATGCGGGCGATGGGCTTCGAAACCCTGCTGCCCGACCAGATCCAGGCGCCGATCATCGTCACCTTCCACATGCCGGCCGATCC
>DASZQC010000013.1:0-1881 GCA_035549815.1 Dongiaceae bacterium | reverse complement strand
CCTGCTCCTTGCAGCCGCCGCTTACGGCCTGGTCGGCGCAAGGAATTTTACCTGAAGCTGGCCTGACCGCGCCGAAAGGTTTCCACATTTCTCGATGCCGTCGAAGCATCGCCCTGGCGTGCGGCGGTTTCAGCAACTTTGCATCTACCGGGAACTTCAGACATGACCGATGGCATCATCGCACCGGCCAGCGGCGGGCGATCCCCGCTGGCGGAAACCGAGCTCTATGAGCGCCTGAAGGGCTGGTTCATCGAGGATCGGCGCGCGCAGAGCGAATGGTATCAGGACGCGGAATCCGACTTTGCGTTCCATGCCGGACATGGGCAGTGGGAGGAAGCGGACCGGCAGCGCCTGAAGGGACAGAACCGCCCCTGCGTGACATTCAATCGAATCGGTCCCGCCGTGGCGGCGGTCGTCGGCATGGAGGTGGCCAATCGGCAGGAGGTCCGGTTTGTGCCGCGCACGACCAGCGGCAAAACCATTCCTGCGGCGGATCCGCTAACCGGCCAGATGGTGGCACAGCCGGTCGTGGGGGCGGACGATCAGGGGCCGGCCGAACTCTTCAGTGGCGCAGCGCTCTATCTGCGCGACCAGTGCGATGCGGAGGACGAGGAATCCGATGCGTTCCAGGACACCGCGATCTGCGGCATGGGCTGGACGGAGACCCGCGTCGATTACGACGAGGACCCGAGCGGCCGCATTGTCGTCGATCGCATAGATCCGCTCGAGATGGCGTGGGACGCGCGGGCGGCGAAGCGCAACCTGGTTGACGCGCGCCGCTTTCATCGCGCGCGGGAGATCGACATCGAGGCGGCGCGTCAGATGTTTCCCGGTTTCGAGGATGACGAACTCGATGCCGGCTGGGCGCGGCCGGCGTTCCTCGAATCTGCGGCGCACGATCGCGAGGCGGCGCGCAACTATGGCAATGCGCCGCTGAACAGGCAGTCAGATCGCAAGACCGTCACCATCGTGGAGACCGAGTGGGCCGAGACCGAGATCAGCTATCGCGTGGCGAATCCGGGCACCGGCGAAGTGATGGAGATCGGTGAAACGGAGGAGCTGGAAGCGTTGAAGCGCCGGGCGGAAGCGTCGGGGATGGTCCTGGCGATCCAACAGAGCAAGAAGCGCGTCTTGCGCCGCGCATTCCTCGGCGGCGCCCTTCTGGAGAGCGGGCTGGCGCAAGCGCAGGCGGGATTCAAGTTCAAGGCCATCACCGGCTATCGCGACCGCAACAAGCGGCAATGGGTCGGGCTGGTGCGCGCGATGCGCGACCCGCAGCGCTGGGCGAACGCGCTGTTCTCGTCCGTGCTCAACAGCATCCAGACCAGCGGCAAGGGGATCATGGCCGAGCGCGGCGCCTTCGATAACGATCAGCAGGCGGAGGCGGACTGGGCCAATGCCGGACGCATCGTCTGGCTGAAGACGGGAGCCCTGTCGGGAGCTGCGCCGCGGGTGATGCCGAAGATGCCGTCAAACATGCCGGTCGGCGTCGACGGGTTGATGCAATTTGCCTTGCAATCGATGCGCGATGTCAGTGGCATCAATGTGGAGATGCTGGGATTGGCCGATCGCGGCCAGGCGGCCTCGCTCGAATATCAGCGGCGCCAGGCGGCGACCACGATGCTGGCGCCGTTCTTCGACGGCTTGCGCCGCTATCGCAAGGATCAGGGGCGGCTGCTACTGCATTTGATCCGGGACTATCTGAGTGATGGGCGGCTGGTGCGCATCGCAGGACCCGACTACGAGCGCTATGTGCCGCTGATCCGCAACGATGATGTGCTGGAGTTCGATATCATCGTCGACGACGCGCCCACCTCGCCGAACCAGAAAGAGGCGAGCTGGGCCATCTTGCAGCAGATGCTGCCGATGCTAATGCAGCAG
>DASZQC010000012.1:0-9141 GCA_035549815.1 Dongiaceae bacterium | reverse complement strand
CCACCGGCACGCCGAAGAGCTGCAGCAGCGCCAGCGCATCCGCCTTGGTATCGAAGGCATCGACCGCGCGCGGCTTGCTCTCCCAGTTGCGCGGCCGGGCGAAACCGACACGCACGCCCGCCGCGCTCAGGATCTGGCCCTTCTCGGTCTCGTCAAGATAGGTCGGCCCGACTTCGAACAATCCCACGTCGGCGTAGCCGCGCGCCGCGTTGCGCGCAGCCGCCGTCAGCAAATTGCCCAGGATCGACGGCCGCATGGCGTCGAGGTCGGCGCTGATCGGGTTGGCCAGCATGACCAAAGGCGCATTGCTGCCCTTCGGTTGGAAAAGCTTAGCCACCGCGCTGGGCATGAAGCTGAAGGTCACGGCTTCCAAAAGGCCGCGCGTCGCCAGCAGGCGCTTGGCCATCGGCACGCGGCGCTGCTGCGGCGTCACCGCCGGCTGCGGCAGAGCCGTCATCTTGGGCAGCGACACGACCGGGATGTTGTCATAGTCGTTGATGCGGACGACCTCCTCGACCAGGTCGGCCTCGCCCTCCACGTCGGCGCGCCAGCTTGGCGGCGTCACAATCCAGTTGGCCGCTTCCTTCTCTTCGACGCCGAAGCCGAGCACGTTCAGGATTTCGCGCTGCCGGTCCGTCGCCACCTCGACACCGCCCAGGCCCATCGAACGTTCCGGACGATAGGAGAGCTTGCGGTGCCAGTCCGGCATCTTGCCGGCGCGGGTGATGTGGCTCGCCTCGCCGCCGCACAATTCCAGGATCAGCCTGGTGGCAATGTCGACGCCCCATTCGGCGGATTCCGGGTCGACGCCGCGCTCGAAGCGATAGCGCGCATCGGAATTGATGCCGAGCTTGCGGCCCGTGCGCGCGGTCGTGACCGCATCGAACAAGGCGACCTCAAGGAACACGTTCTTCGTTTCGGCGGAAACGCCCGAGAGCTCGCCGCCCATGATGCCGCCGATCGCCTCGACCTGGGTGTCGTCGGCGATGACGACCATGCCCGGCTCCAGCTCATATTCGAAGCCGTCGAGCGCCAGCACCTTCTCGCCCGTCCGCGCCATGCGCATCGTCGGGTTGCCTTTCACTTTGTCGGCGTCGAACACGTGCAAAGGCCGGCCGAGATCAAAGGTGACGAAGTTGGTGATGTCGACCAGCGCCGAGATCGGGCGCAGGCCGATGGCGGTCAGCCGGTCCTGCAGCCATTTCGGGCTGGGGCCGTTCTTCACGTTGCGGAAATAGCGCCCGACCACATAGGGGCAGGCGATTGCGGCGTCATCGTTGCGCTGCCATTGCAGCGGCGGCGCGAAATTGCCCTCGATCCGATCCACGGCGAACGGTTTCAATTTGCCGAGGCCCGCGGCGGCCAGATCGCGCGCGACCCCATGCACGCCCAGGCAATCGGCGCGGTCGGGCGTCAGCTTGATCTCCAGCACCGGGTCGCCGAAGCCCATGTAGTCGGCAAAGCTCGCGCCCACCGGCGCATCGGCCGCCAGGTCGATGATGCCGGAATGATCCTCGCCCATGCCCATCTCGCGCATGGAGCAGAGCATGCCGTTGGATTCCACACCGCGGATCACGCCGGGCTTCAGGTCCACGCCGGTGCCGGGGATATGGCTGCCCGGCGGGGCGAACACGCCCTTCATGCCGGTGCGCGCATTGGGCGCGCCGCAGACAACCTGGACGATGCCCTTGCCGGTGTCCACCTTGCACACGCGCAGCTTGTCGGCGTTCGGATGCTGCACCGCCTCGACCACATAGCCGATGGTGAAGGGCTTCAGATCCTTGGCGCGATCCTCGATCCCCTCGACCTCCAGGCCGATCATGGTCAGCGTGCGCGAGATGGCGGCGAGGTCGGCATCCGTGTCCAGATGCTGCTTCAGCCAGGAGAGGGTGAATTTCATCGCGTCAGCCCTCCGGTCATCGACGGCACGTCCAGCGGCACGAAGCCGTAATGCTTCAGCCAGCGCAGGTCCGCGTCGAAGAAGGTGCGCAGATCGGGGATGCCGTATTTCAGCATGGCGATGCGCTCGATCCCCATGCCGAAGGCGAAGCCCTGGTACTTGTTGGGATCGATGCCGCAATTGGCCAGCACCTTGGGGTGCACCATGCCGCTGCCCAAGATCTCCAGCCAATCCTTGCCCTGGCCCAGCTTCAATTCGCCGCCCGAGCGGTCGCAGCCGATATCGACCTCGGCCGAGGGTTCGGTGAAGGGGAAGAAGCTGTTGCGGAAGCGCACCGGCAGATCCTCGATGCCGAAGAAGGCGCGCACGAAATCGATCAGGCAGCCTTTCAGGTGGCCCATATGCGTCGTCTCGTCGATCACCAGGCCTTCGACCTGGTGGAACATCGGCGTGTGGGTCATGTCCGAGTCCGAGCGATAGGTGCGCCCGGGGCAGATCACGCGGATCGGCGGCTTCTTCGACAGCATGGTGCGGATCTGCACCGGCGAGGTGTGGGTGCGCAGCACCATCGCCTCTTTCTCATCCGGTTTCTTCGGCAGATAGAAGGTGTCCTGCATCTGCCGCGCCGGATGATCCGGCGGGATGTTGAGCGCGGTGAAGTTCTTGAAATCGTCCTCGATGTCCGGGCCCTCGGCGACCTGGAAGCCCATCTCGCCGAAGATGGCGATGATCTCGTCGATGGTCTGGCTGATCGGGTGCAGGCGGCCTTCAGCTTCAGGCCGCGCCGGCAGGGTCAAATCGATGGTCTCGGTCTTCAGCCGCTGGTCCAGCGCCGCCCCTTCCAGCGCTGCCTTCCTGGCGTCGATCGCGTTGGTGAGGGCGTCCTTGAGCTGGTTCAGCCGCTGCCCGGCTTCCTTGCGCTCGTCCGGCGACAGGCCGCCCAGGGTCTTCATCAGCCCGGTGACCTCGCCCTTCTTGCCCAGCGCCTCGACCCGCAGGGCTTCGAGCTGCTCCAGCCCACCGGCGCCGGCCACCGCCGACAGCCACTTTTCCTGAAGCCCATCCAGTTGTTGCATCGCTTAACCCCTCGAAATCCGGCCCATCCAGATACGAGAAGGGGAGGCCCTGAGCAAGTCCGGCCTCCCCCTCCATAAGTCCTATGGTCGGCCGGTCAGTTCAGTTGCAGCTTAAAGAGATTGAGGTTGTTGAGGTCGATGGCGCCGGATGCCAGGCCCTGGCGCTTGCCGTTCAACAGCACGCGGTCCAGCGTCACGCTCTTGGTGTTGCGGTCGTGGCTGTAGTGCAACTCGATCGTGCTCCGCTTGCCCGCCTGGCCGACCCGGTTGATGGTGGCGATCACCTCGATCACCCCGTCGCGGTCGCTGCTCTCGGCGTCCCATTCGGCCGAGGCGCGCTCCCCAGCCAGATCCATCACCAGCTCTTCGTTGCTCAAGCCCGGAAGAATGGTTGCCTGCTGCACCGCTTGGATGTCGGACTCATAGTTCTCGCAGCCGGCCAGCGCAAAGGCGGTCGCCAGCTGGAGAACCATGATGCATCGGCGAACGGTGCCGGGCAGCATCCAACCTCAAGCCTTCTTCAGGGCCTCTTGCGCCTGCTTCGCGATGGCGGCAAAGGCCGCAGGTTCACGGATCGCCAGATCAGACAACACCTTGCGGTCCAGGTCGATCCCGGCGCGCTTCACGCCATTGATGAACTGGGAGTAGGTCAGGCCATGCTCGCGGGCGCCGGCATTGATGCGCTGGATCCACAGGCCGCGGAAGTCCCGCTTCTTCAGCCGCCGGTGGTCGTAGGCGTATTGCAGGCCTTTTTCGACCTTTTCCAGGGCGATGCGGTAATTGTTGTTGGCGCGACCGACATAGCCCTTGGCCATGTCGAGCACCTTCTTGTGACGGGCGTGTGTGGTGACGCCGCGCTTGGTACGTGCCATGGGATGCCTCCTTTACAGGCCGTTGGGCAGGAAGAACTTGATGACCTTCTTCGCGTCGGCGTCGAACATCACCTCGTCGCGGCGGGACTGCCGCTTCATCTGCTTCGGCCGGTTCACCAGGCCGTGGCGCTTGTTGGCAGGCTTGAATTTCACCTTGCCGGAGGCGGTGAGCTTGAAGCGCTTCTTGGCGCTGCTCTTGGTCTTCATCTTGGGCATTTTCGTTTTCCTACAAAGAGTTAGCAACTGGCGATGGCGCGTGGGCATGCCCTAACAAGGCCCAGAGGCGGCTTTCGCCGGACGCGCGGTTATACAGAGGGGTCCCGGGCTTTGCAAGCCAAGGTGGACACCCGGAGAGCCTGGGAAAAAAAGGCTTATCCCGGGCCGGTTCAGCGGCTAGTCTAAGGCAGGATCGCGCCGGGCCACCAGCACGTCCCAACTGCATTTCACGAAATAGGCGCTCCAGAAACAGGTCCCGACCAGCTCCAGGGAATCCTCGATCCCGGTCGGCAGGGGCAGGATGCCCGGTGGGATGGCATCGACCAAGACCGCCGCCGCGAACAAGGCAGCCCCGACGCCCAGCAGAACGAACGGGGTCTGCAGGAATTCCCGGAAGCTGGTGAAAACAGTCAGCAACAGCAGCACGCCATAGAGGCTGAAAATGACCTGCTCGTTCAGGTGAAAGCGCCAAGCGCTCTCGTGCAGCATGTAGAGATTGTCCAGCGCCAGCAGCCCCGACAGGGCGCCACCCAAAGCCAGGAACAGCACCGAGCGGTCGCGCTTCAGCGTCGCGGTGAACAGCGCGATCCATGCGGCGCCGCTCATCAGCAGAACCTCCGCATGGTCGATGGCGCCGAAATAGTTCGGCTGACGGGCGATCGCGTTGGCGTCGCGCAACAGCACACCGATGGGATGTCCGGTGACCGCGGCGACAAAGTAGGCCCCGCCCAGCAGGATCGCGGCCGCCGCCGCGGCTGCGCCAGCCCACGGCAAGGCGGGGAGCTGCGCGTGTATGATTTCGTGGATGACCTGTGTCAGGAACCTCGTGCGTCCGGTTGGCGGTGCGTCAAGCGGGTCGGACGGCGTGGAAACCTGCAGCGGGACCTGGCCGATGATGCTGCCCATGGCGATGACCGTCATAAAATTTTAGCGGCACGGTCAACAAACCATCACATTTCTGGTTCCGGCGGAAGAAGACGAGACGGATAAAATCCGATTCCGGCGTTCAGACGCGGCCAAAGGCCTTGCGCAGCTCGCCCTTGGCCCGCTCGAGGACGGCGACCTGGCGCTTGGGCAAGCCCTTGCCGGCGCGGTTGATGTAGAAGACCAGCATCGACATGGCGGAGCGGTAGGGTTCGCTCTTGCGCCGCTTGCTGCGCTCGGCCGAGCGCTTCAGCGACAGGGCGATGCGGTGCGGGTCCTTCTGGGCAAAGACCGATTTTTCCAGGTCCAGCGCGTCGCTGCGCTCGGTCACCCGCTGCGACCAACGCCTGGTTTTGCGTGGCGCGCTCTTGCGGCGCCTTGTCGCCTGTTTTTTGCGCACGGCCGCCATGAGTCAATGCCGCGCCGAGGCGGTTGCGCGTCGCGTGCGCTGCGCCTTGACGATGTTGCGCTTGCGGGCCCGCTTCTGCGCGGCCGTGGGCTTCGCGCGCTCGGGCACGTTCGGCCGGTCATGTGCCTTGAAGCGGTCGGCGCGGATATGTACCGGCTTGGTGCGCAATTGCCGCAGCACCTTGCGCGCATCGGTGCTGTCGGCCACCAGCCGGCCATCCTCGATATGCGCGTCCGCCTTGGAGATCAGCCATTTCTGCGTGCTCCAGGAGCCGCTGGCGCGCCTTCCGGCGACCCGCTCGATGCCGCCGGGCGCACCCACATCCTGGTTGCGGAAGGCGACAAACTCGCGCTTCGGCCGGACCTCGATATGGAAGAACTTCCCGCCGCCGCGCGTGCCGGGCTTGGCGCGCTTGCGGCCCTCGGGCTGCGCCCGCGCATGCTGGCGCGGCGACATAGACTTCCAGGCTTGCTGGGCCTTGCGGACATTTTTGCGGGCGGCGGATTTCTGGCGTGTGCTGGCCATGGCGGACTCCTCTTGCTAGCCGCGGCGCTTGAAGAACTGCACCTGCTTCTCGTGCTTCTCCGCACCGGCGCGCGATTTGAAGGTGCCGAGATTGCGGCGCCGGCCGGTCTTCGGATCGACCTTGCGCGAATAGAGTCGGTATTCGCCCGATTTCAACTTGCGGATCATGGATCGTCTCCCGCGCGAAATTGCGGTGCTGATTCGGTAACAGGAAGAGCGATGGCGGGTTCCGCGCGCGATCGTCGCAGAAAAGCCTCGCCTAAAGACCTGGCCTAAACCGGCGTGCCGGGCTTGCCGGAGAGGTCCCAGTACATGCCCAGCATGCGCTGGCGCATCCAGTCGCGGTCGGAGCGGCGCTGCAGATTCTCGATCACCTGCGGCGTGCGCGCCTGGCGCTCTTCCAAGGGCAGGCTGAGCGCGTCGCGGATCGCCCAGGCCAACGCTGCGGAATCGTTCGGCGGCACCAGCCAGGCCATGGAGCTGCCTTCGACCAGTTCGCGCGCGCACGGATAGTCGCTCACCACCAGCGGCCGGCCCAGTGCCTGCGCCTCGATCACCACGCGATTATAGGTGGAGGGCGTCAGGTAGGGTGCCGCGACCAGGTCGGCCAACATCAGCGCGGCCGGCATGTCGCGGCATTCGTCCGCCAGCAGCACGCGGTCCTCCAGTTTCATCGACAGGATGAGCTTTTCCAGCTCTTCCCGATAGGCGCCGCTGTCGGACGAAGGCCCGACCATGATGCAGCGCAGGTCGATATCCTTCACCTCGTTCAACGCTTCCAGCAGCAGCGCATGGCCCTTCTGCGGCATGTAGCGGCCGGGCAGCATGACGATCGGCTTGTCGTCCGGCAGGCGCCAGGTCTGCGCCAGTTGCACCATGCGGTGCGCGGCGACGCGCTGCGGATCGAAGCGCGACAAATCGACGCCGAACGGCACCACGCTCAATCGCTCGCGCAATTCCGGCAGCGCTTCGGCCAGCAGATTCGCCGTCAGGTAAGAGAGCGTCAGGACATGATCGCAATTGATCAGCGCCTGCCGCGTCTTCTTCGACAAGGTGGCGACGCTGCCCGGCCCGTCGCAGAAGGTGGCGATCATCTTCGCGCCCGCCTTGTGCGCGGCGGCCTGGCCGACCGCGGCGAGCGTCGCGTTCTGGGTGTGCACCAGATCGACCTTCTGCTCGCGGATGGTCTGCGCCAGGCGGCGCGTGACGTTGTAGCTGGAGATCGGGTTGCGCGCGGTTAGCGCCTCGGCCACCGGCGTGATGCGATGCTTGGTCAATTCGTAGGTCGAAGCTTCGCCGTCAAAGGCGATCAGCCCACGCCCGCCCGCCTCGACCAGAGCCGTCGCCAGATCGATGGCGAGGCGCGAGCCACCGCCGCCATCCAACCGGCTGATCAGATGCAGCACGGTGGGCGCGTTCGGATTGGAGCCCTTGGAATTCGATGTGGGTTTGGATTTGGACGTGTCGCTCGACATTCAGCAACCAGGAAGGCACCTTGGCAACCTTGGCGCAAACATACGTGGCTGGTTTCCCCAGAGCAACAGGATTGGGGGCAACAGGATTGGGTGGCAACGGGATTGGAGCAACCGAATTGATAGGGAACGGCAAAAGCGGGCCGGGCGACGATGCGGCCGGGCAACTTTCGCTCCCCGACGGGCGGCAAATCGCCTATCGCCACCGCGCCGACGCCCAACTTACACACGGCTGCGCAGGAATCATGTTTCTTTGCGGCTTCCGCTCCGACATGACCGGCACCAAGGCGGAATTCCTCGATTCGCATTGTGCGGCGCGCGGCCTGGGCTTCCTGCGCTTCGATTATTCGGGGCACGGACGATCTTCCGGCAATTTTACGGATGGGACCATCGGCCGCTGGGCGGAAGAGGCGGTGGCGGTGATGGATCGTGCCGGCGACGGGCCTCTGGTCCTGGTCGGCTCCAGCATGGGCGGTTGGATCATGCTGCTGGCGGCGCTGGCGCGGCCGCGGCGCGTGGCGGGATTGATCGGCATCGCGCCGGCGCCCGATTTCACCGAGCGGCTGATCTGGGACGCGCTGCCGGAAGCGGAGCGCGAAACGATGACGACGCGCGGCCGGATCGAAGTGCCCTCGCAATATGCCGATACCCCCACCATCCTGACACATCGCCTGATCGAAGAAGGCCGACGACATCTGCTGCTGACGGCGCCGATCGGACTGCACTGTCCGGTGCGCCTGCTGCACGGCATGGCCGATCCCGATGTGCCCCATGTCTTGTCTCTGGAACTTGCCGATCGTTTGGTCGGCGACGATGTGCGCGTGACCTTGATCAAGGACGGTGATCATCGCCTGTCGCGGCCGGAAGACCTCGCGCTCCTCGCGCTGGTGGTCGATGAACTGGCCTGCAAATAACCCCCATTTCGTCATCACCGGGCGAAGACCCGGTGATCCAAGTGTCGGTGTGCCGCTCGGAAACAAACTTGGATGGCCGGGTCTTCGCCCGGCCATGACGGGGAAGGGAAGTTATTTCTCCGCGGCAAGGATCGCGGGCAATCCGTCGCGATAGCTTGGATAACGCAATGCGACGCCAAGCTCCTGCTTGATGCGTGCGTTGCCGACGCGCTTGTTGTCGTCATAGAAGCTGCGCGCCATCGGCGACAACGCGGCCTGTTCGAACGGCACTTCCGGCGGCGGCGCGACCTTCAATAATTCGCAGGCAAAGGTGACGACATCGGCCGGCGGGGCGGCATCGTCGTCGCAGACATTGTAAGCGGTACCCGGATGTGGTCGCTTGATCGAGGCTTCCAGCACCTGGGCGATGTCTTCGACATGGATGCGGCTGAACACCTGGCCCGCTTTGACGACGCGCCGTGCGCGCCCCTCGCGCACGGCATCGAGCGCCGAGGAGCCCGGCCCATAGATGCCGGCCAGGCGGAACAGATGCGCCGGTTGTTTCAGGCTGAGCCAGGCCTGCTCCGCGGCAAGGCGCCGGCGCCCCCGCTCGCCGCTCGGCTGCAGCGCGCTGGTCTCGTCGACCCAGCCGCCGGCGCGGTCGCCATAGACGCCGGTGGTGGAGAGATAGCCGATCCAGGCCAGTGTCGGTGCCACGGCATCGATCGCTGCGCGATGCAGGTCGATGACCGGATCGCCCTCGGCATCCGGCGGCACCGAGCTCAACAGATGCGTGACCTCCCGCAACGTTGCGAGCGCGTCCGGCAGTGGCCGTGCGCGATCGAACAGGTGCG
>DASZQC010000011.1:0-5358 GCA_035549815.1 Dongiaceae bacterium | reverse complement strand
TTGTCCGGCGTCATGCAGCAGCGCGTCTCCATTGCCCGCGCGCTGTCGTTCGACCCCCAATTGCTGCTGATGGATGAGCCGTTTGGCGCGCTGGACGAGATCACCCGCGACCGCATGAATGAGGAACTGCTGGGCATCTGGGAAAAGACCCGCAAGACGGTGATCTTCGTCACCCACTCGATCGACGAGGCGGTCTTGCTCTCCACCAAGATCGTGGTGATGAGCGCCAGGCCCGGCCGCATCATCGACGTGATCGACAGCACTCTGCCGGCCAAGCGCTCGCTCGACACGCGGGAGACCCCCGCGGCCCTGGAACTGGCGCACCGGGTGCGTGCAGGGCTGAAGGCCGGGCATTCGTATGATTAAGTCACCCTTTTACCCGACCAATTTTCCCCTCTCCCCTCGCGGGAGAGGGCTGCGGAAGCTTAGCGAACGTAGTGAGCTTAGCTGGAGCTGGGTGAGGGGGCCGCGCCGCAGGCGCGCAACGCGTAAGCGCTATGGGATTGACGCAGGCATCGTGGCGCTCTCGCGAGCGCGCGCATCTGTCGATGCGCCACCCCTCATCCAGCTTCGCCTAGGCTCGCTCTGCTCGCCAAGGCTGCGCATCCTTCCCCCGCAAGGGGGGAAGGGGAGTCTAATTGGATGAGCGCACTTTTCTCTCCCAAAGGCCGCGTGCTGCCGGTCCTCGCCGTCGTCGCGGTCATTGTCGTGCTTTGGTACCTGCTGGCGATCGCGCTCAACTATGCGCGCGTGTCAGAGATGCTGGCCGGCAGCAATCCGGAATACTCGACCTCCGACCTGATCGAGGGCACCTGGACCATGGAGCGGCCGGTGTTGCCGGCGCCCGACCAGATCGCCCGCGACCTGTGGAAGTCCACCGCGACCCTCAACCCCACCAGCAAGCGCTCGCTGCTCTATCACGCCTATGTGACGGCCTCGGCCACCCTGGTGGGCTTCGTCTTCGGCGCGATCTTAGGGATGGTGCTGGCGGCGGGCATCGTGCATGTCCGCACCCTGGACCGGTCGCTGATGCCCTGGATCATCGCCTCGCAGACCGTGCCGATCCTGGCGATCGCGCCGATGATCATCGTCATCATGGCGAATATCGGCATCACCGGCCTGATCCCCAAGGCCATCATCTCGATGTATCTGTGCTTCTTCCCGGTCGCCATCGGCATGGTGAAGGGGCTGCGCTCGCCGGACCCGCTGCAACTCGATTTGATGCGCACCTACAATGCCAGCCGCTGGGACGTGTTCTGGAAGCTGCGCGTGCCGGCCTCGGTGCCGTTCCTGTTTGCCAGCCTCAAGGTCGCCATCGCCATCAGCCTCGTCGGCGCGATCGTGGGTGAGCTGCCGAGCGGCGCGCTGGCGGGCCTCGGTGCGCGCATGCTCAGCGGCTCCTATTACGGGCAGATGGTGCAGATCTGGTCGGCTTTGTTCATGGCGGCGCTCCTCGGCATGCTGATGGTCTATGCCATCGCCGGCGTCGAATGGGCGGCGCTGCGCCGCTCGGGCGGCCGCGCATGAGCCCGGCACTCGCCTGGATCAGCGCCGTCCTGATGGCAGTCGGCCTTGCTTTGCCGATCGGCTATTACGAGGAGGATTTCGCCTACTGGTCCCAGTTCCCGTTGGCGGCGATCTTCGTCGCCTTCGGCATCGCCGCGGTGATCGCCGGCGAGCGCTGGCTGCGCCACCAGGCGAAGGGCGAGATATGGGCTTGGCTGGCGCCCATTGCCGTGCTGATCGCCGGTATCGGGCCGGTGTTGCTGCCGACCGCGGAGCTGGAGATGGGGTTGTCGTCGCCCGGCTACTGGCTGGTGGTCATCGGCCTGCTGCTGTTCGCCTGGACGGCCATGCAGCACATCTCCGAGCTGCCGACGAGCCGCATCTACGCGCTGATCGTGCCGGCCTTGTTCGGCATAGCGCTAATCTATCTGTGGCAGGCGGTGGTGGTCGGCTTCGCCATCCCGCGCGTGCTGCTGCCGGCGCCGTCCGAGATTCTCGAAGCGCTTGGCCGCGAGGCCGCGACCTTGGCCGACGATTTCCGCCAGACCTTCCTGAAGGCCGTGCTGGCCGGCTTCGTGCTCGGCAACCTGCTGGGCTTCGGCACCGCGCTGATCGTCGACCGCGTGCCGTTCCTGCAGCGCGGCCTGCTGCCGCTCGGCAACCTGGTCAGCGCGGTGCCCATCGTCGGCATCGCGCCCATCATGGTCATGTGGTTCGGCTTCGGCTGGGAGTCGAAGACGGCGGTCATCGTTTTCATGATCTTTTTCCCCATGCTGATCAACGCCGTTGCCGGCCTCAACGCCGCCAACCGCATGGAGCTCGATTTGATGCGCTCCTATGGCGCCGGCTACTGGCAGACCCTGTGGTCGCTGCGGCTGCCGGCGGCGATGCCCTTCATCTTCAACGCGCTGAAGATCAATTCGACGCTCGCCTTGATCGGCGCCATCGTGGCGGAGTTCTTTGGCTCGCCCACCGCCGGCATGGGCTTCCGCATCAGCACCGAGGTGCAGATCATGAATGTCGACGTGGTCTGGGCGACCATCGCCGTCGCCGCCGTTGCCGGCTCCGTTTCCTACGGGTTGCTGGCGATGCTCGAGCGCAGTTTCACCTTCTGGCATCCTTCCTACCGAAGCCGATGAACAATGAAACAGAACCCCAATGAATCAAAACAAGGAGGCATACATGACGATGCATAAATGGACTGGTGCGGTCGCGGCGGCGGCGCTGCTCGCGCTGGCGTCGAACGCGGCCCAGGCGGCGGACGCGCTGACCCTGCAGTTGAAGTGGGTCACCCAGGCGCAATTCGCCGGCTATTACGTGGCCAAGGACAAGGGCTTCTATGACGAGGTCGGCCTCGACGTGACGATCAAGCCGGGCGGCCCGGACATCAACCCCAGCCAGGTGATCGCCGGCGGCGGCGCCGACGTGGTGGTGGACTGGATGCCCTCGGCCATGGCGACCCGCGAAAAGGGCGTGCCGCTGGTCAACATCGCCCAGGTGTTCCAGACTTCCGGCATGATGCTGACCTGCCGCAACGACAGCGGCGTCACCTCGCCGGACAAGTTCGCCGACCACACGCTCGGCGTCTGGTTCGGCGGCAACGAGTATCCGTTCCTGAACTGGATGAACAAGCTCGGCCTGAAGACCGACGGCAGCAAAGGCGGCGTGAAGGTGCTGAAGCAGGGCTTCAACGTCGACCCGCTGCTGCAGAAGCAGGCCGACTGCATCTCCACCATGACCTACAACGAGTATTGGCAGGTGATCGACGCCGGCATGAAGCCGGACCAGCTCACCACCTTCAAATACGAGGACCAGGGCGTCGCCACGCTGGAAGACGGCCTCTACACGCTGGACAGCACGCTGAAGGACCCGGCGAAGGTCGAGGCCTTGGCGAAGTTCCTGAAGGCCTCGATGAAGGGCTGGGACTATGCCGTCGCCAATCCGGACGAGGCGGCGATGATCGTGCTGGAGAATGACGAGACCGGCGCCCAGACCGAAAAGCACCAGAAGCGGATGATGGGCGAGATCGCCAAGCTGGTCGGCACCAACCCGAAGGGCACCGGCTGGCTCGACCCGGCCGCCTATGACCGCACCATCGAGACCTTGATGAGCGGCGGCTCCGACCCCGTCATCACCAAGAAGCCCGACGGCGCCTGGACCCACGAGGTCATCGAGAAGGCGCAAGGGATGTAACCGAGCTCCGCCAGGAGATCAGGGCAGAAGCCCCGGCCGGGGAAACCCGGCCGGGGTTTTCTTTTGTCAGAAGCCCGACGACGTTATGTCCCTCCCCCAAGTTGGGGGAGGGTAGGGTGGGGGTTGCTCTCTCGAGCGAAAACCGTGCGCGTTGCAAGCGCCGCCGCCCCCACCCAAACCCTCCCCCGCCTCGGGGGAGGGATTTCGTTCATGGCTTTATCGATTGTTCGTTTTTTAGTTCAGTCGGAATCGTTCCAAGTAGAATGGGGTCTATGCTCGACTACGCCTTCAACGAACTCCCGCTGCCGAATGGCGGTCGCCTGGGCCTCGGTTGCTGTCCCGGCCATCGCCTGACGCCGATCGCCGTGGTGCCGCGGCGTGGCAGCCTCGATGCCGATCTCGCTCGCATCGCCGCCTGGAAGCCGCACATGGTCCTGACGCTGATGGAAGAGGACGAGCTGACTTACGTCGGCGTGACGCCCAAAATTCTGTCGGAGACGTTCGGACGCCTGGGGGTTGGCTGGCTGCATCTGCCGATCCCGAACCTGGAGCCGCCCGACGACCGATTCGAAACCGCCTGGGTCGATCTCTGGCCCAAGCTCGACGCGGAGCTGGGGCAGGGCGCGCGCCTGTTCCTGCATTGCTATGCCGGCCTCGGCCGCACCGGCACCGTCGCGTCCCTGATCCTGATGCAGTATGGCCTCAGCGCCCGCGACGCCATCCGCACCGTCCGCGCCGCGCGCCCGGGCTCGATCGAGACGCTAAGTCAGGAGCATTACCTCTCTCTGGTCGGGGCCGTGCAAGAACCGCGCAGGTAGACGCCCTTCTGCGGAGGTTCAGACGGACGCTGTTGCGAGGCTGGTCGCAATAATGGTGCGATAATTCGTGCTTTTTTTCACTTTAGAGCTGACTTGCGGTGGCCGTCGATATAGGATGTTAGTCATTCAGATATGCTTCATTTTTTAACAAGTTATTCGAGGAGATTCGCACGCTGCCGCTGCCGACCGTCATCGCCTGCCTGAGCAGGGCCGAGGGATGTCGAGACTTCGGTACCAATGCCCACGCTAAGCGGGTCGCCACCATGATCGCGTACTTGGGGCGGTCGCTCGGCGTCTCCGATGGCGAGAGCCGCCGGATCGCCGACGCAGCCCTTTTGCACGATATCGGCAAGTTCGCCGTACCTATAGAACTGCTGCAGAAATCGACACCACTGTCGGCGGCGGAGTTTGCGCTCGTCCGGGCGCACCCTCAGGCTGGGTACGACATTCTGCATACCACTGGGAACTCGATGATGGCGCTGGCCGCGGAGATCGCGCTCCACCACCACGAACGCTATGACGGCTCCGGCTATCCGCACGGGCTGGCTGGCGAGGCCATTCCGCTGCCGGCCCGGATTGCGGCAGTCTGCGATGTTTACGACGCCTTACGCCAACACCGGCCTTATCGTCCCGGCCGCGGGTATGACGAGGCGATGTCCATCATCATGAACGGTGACGGCCGCACCCTGCCGTCGCATTTCGAGCCACGCATCCTACTAGCCTTCCAGCGGATCAGCGACGACGCGCGGAAGGTCTTCGAAGGCGATGATGGCGGGCCGTCGCCAGCCATCAGCTAGCGCCGACGCCTACCAGTTCAGGAATCTTGAACCAGGAACGCCCG
>DASZQC010000010.1:0-8939 GCA_035549815.1 Dongiaceae bacterium | reverse complement strand
TGGCGACGCCGCCCAGCAGCCAGGGATGGAACGAGCGCAGGAAATGCAGGCCGCGCTCCTCGGCGATCACCTGCGTCGCTTCATAGGCGGCCTGGAAATCGTGGCCCGTTTCGATCAGCTCCGCGCCATAGGCGCGCATGGCGGCGTTCTTGGATTTGCTGTTGCCGTGCGGCACGACGATGACGCAGTCGAGGCCGAACTGCCGCGCGGCAAAGGCGACGCTCTGGCCGTGATTGCCGCGGGTGGCGGCGATCACGCCGCGCGTTTCCGGCTGCTCGCGGCGCAGGCGCTCGACATAGGTGATACCGCCGCGCGCCTTGAAGGCGCCGGTCGGCAGGTGGTTCTCATGCTTGACCCAGGTCTCGACGCCGAGGCGCCGCGAGAGCAGGGGCCAGCAGATCTGCGGGCTGCTTCCCAATGTGTCGTGCACCAGCTCCGCCGCGCGCTCGATCTGGTCGCGGCCGAGCGTGTCGAAGCTCATTGGGCGGCCGCTTGCTCGGGCCTGGGGGTAAAGGAGCGCGCCTCTGCGAGGGCAGCGTCGATCTGCGCCGGGGTCAGGCCGGCGGCCAGCGAGTCACGGGTGGAAGCGACTTTTTCGGCGCCGACGGGATCGAGATTCTGCGTGCCGGCGATCACCAGCCAGCGGAAGGCAGCCTGCTTGTCCTGGGGAACGCCCTGGCCAAAGCCGTAGATCACGGCCAGGCCCAGCATGGCGTCGGTGTTGCCCTGCTTGGCCGAGCGCTCGTACCACTGGCGCGCCTTGTCGAAATTCACCGGGCCGACGCGGCCATAATGATAGAAACCGGCCAGCTCATATTGCGCGACCGGATCGCCCGTCGCGGCGAGATCGCTCAGATCCTGGAACGCATCGAACATGCGCTGTTCTTTGATCGCCAGGCGCACGTCATCCATGGTCACGGCAGAAGCCGGCGTGGCAAAGGCCAAGCCAAGCGCCATGGACCAGCACAAAACCTTACGCGACAACATCGACCCTCTCGGCCAGCAATATCCCCGGCGCGCCCGTCATGGACGCGGCAGTGTTCTAGCCGGTTTGGTCCATACTGTCGAACCCGGCCGTCACAGGTGTGACGGCCGTCAGTGCGTCGCGATCGGCAGGTTGAACTCGCCGGAGCGGACGATGTTGACCAGGTCCAGCAGGAACTCGGCGGTCGTATCCGAGCCATGGCGCGCGACCAGCGCGAACAAGGCGGCGGAGATCGACATGGTGCCGATGGTGTCGAACGGAATGCCGCGGTCGGCGGCTTCCTGCCAGAACACGTTGAACATCTCGAAGCAGGCCAGGCGCTGTTCCTCGTCGGTCAGCACCCGCGGCTGCTCTTCGACTTTGTGAGCCAAAGCGGAAAGCATGGTTGGAACTCCCTTTGTTGAATCCTACCGGAAGTCGTTAACGCAAGCCCTGTGCCAGCCTCGGCGTGCGAAAAAAATCGCGCCTTTTCAATAGTGTCGGCGGCCTTGGGCGACCCATACGGCAGCTTTTGCCGGTCCCCCTTGGCAGTTTCTGACCGTTCCGCGACAGCCGGGCAGCGATGTGCCAAGTTCGGTCGATTGAGCGAATATCCTTATGGATTGCCAACTTAGGCTTAGCTGTGTACAGCTTCGCCGGCATTCGCGGATGGGCGAATGTCGGGGGTGCGGTCGGCGCGTTCCCGTCGCATATTGCGGGGCAGTTGGAGTTGTCGATGGGGGACGTGTTTAGTGCTCAGCCATTTGGGCTCGGTGCTCAGCCAATTGAGCGCCGTCATTCTGCCGGTGCTGGTGATCGCGGGAATCGGCTTCATCTGGGCCCGGGCGGGCCGGCGCTTCGACAGCGTGTTCCTGACCGACATCGTCACCAATATCGGCACGCCCTGCCTGGTCGCCCATTCCCTGACCACGCTGCAGGTGGCGCCGGCGACCTTGGCCCAGATGTTCGGAGCGGCCCTGGTGGCGATTGCCGGGTTTTGCATCCTGGGCCTCATCACGCTGAAAGTGATGCGCCTGTCGCTCAATTCCTACCTGCCGGCACTGATGTTCCCCAACACCGGCAATATGGGCCTGCCGCTGTCGCTGTTCGCCTTCGGCCCGGAAGGGCTGGCGCTGGCCGTGGTCTATTTCGGCTGCACGGTGACCCTGCAATTCACCCTCGGCATCTCGATCTCGGCCGGCAATCTGTCGCTGTCGCGGCTGGTGCGTACCCCGACCGTCTATGCGGTGGCGATCGCCATCCTGGTCCTGATGTTCGACATCCCGGTACCGACCTGGATCGACAACACCATCGGCGTGCTGGGCGGGCTGACCATCCCGATGATGCTGCTGACCCTGGGCGTCTCCATCGCGACGCTGAAGGTGCATGCGCTGGGGCGCAACCTGCTGCTGTCCTGCGTGCGCATGGCCGGCGGCTTCCTGATCGCGCTGGTGGTGACGCAGTTCTTCGACCTGTCGCCGACCGCCGCCGGCGTGCTGGTCATCCAGAGCTCGATGCCGGTGGCGGTGTTCAACTTCCTGTTCGCGCAATATTACGGCCGCGCCCATGCCGACGTTGCCGCGATGGTGGTGATCTCCACCGCGCTGTCCTTCCTCACCTTGCCGCTGCTGACCCTGTTCGTTCTGCCGTGAGGCCGTCATGAGGACGGTGCGCGAGTTTCCGCACCAGATCCGCTGCGTCGAGAATTTGTGGATCCCGATGGCGGACGGCGTGAAGCTGGCCGCGCGCATGTGGCTGCCTGTCGATGCGGAAGCCAACCCGGTGCCGGCGATCATCGATTGCCTGCCGTACCGCAAGCGCGACGGGCTGAAGAGCCGCGACGAGGAGATGTATCCCTATTTCGCCGGCCACGGCTATGCCAGCCTGCGCATCGACCTGCGCGGCACCGGCGATTCCGAAGGGCTGCCCGACGACGAATACACGCCGGCGGAGCAGGCCGATCTGGTCGCGGCGATCGACTGGATTTCCAAGCAGGATTGGTGCAGCGGCAAGGTCGGCATGATGGGCATCTCCTGGGGCGGGTTCAACTCGCTGCAGGTGGCGATGCGCCAGCCGCCGGCGCTGAAGGCGATCATCACCGTCTGCGCCTCCGACGATCGCTACAACGACGACGTGCATTACATGCAAGGCTGCCTGCTGCACGACAATTTCGCCTGGTCGTCGGCGATGTATGCCTTCGTCTCGCAGCCGCCCGATCCCGCCGTGGTGGGCGATCGCTGGCGCGACATGTGGCTGGCGCGACTGAAGCATTATCGCTATCCGGCGCATATCTGGTACGGGCATCAGCGCCGCGACGCATATTGGCGGCAGGGCTCGGCCTGCGAGGATTACGACGCGATCAAATGCGCGGTCTTCGCCGTCGGCGGCTGGGAAGACGGCTATTCCAACGCGGTCGCTCGGCTGGTGGAGAAGGTGAAGGCGCCCTGCATCGGCCTCGCCGGGCCGTGGGGCCACGCCTATCCGCACAACGCGCTGCCGGGGCCGGCCATCGGCTTCCTGCAGGAGGCGCTGCGCTTCTGGGACCATTGGCTGAAGGGCCGCGACACCGGCATCATGAAAGAGCCGAAGCTGCGGGCGTGGATGAATTCATCCCACGCGCCGGACCCGTGCGCCAAGGAGCGGCCGGGGCGCTGGATCGGCCATCGCGACTGGCCGGCGCCGCGCATCGCGTCGCGCGACTTTTGGCTGGGCGCGCGCGGGCTCGAAGATATGCGCCAGCCGAACACGCAGCTCTCGATCCTGTCGCCGCAGCAGACGGGCAATATGACCGTCGAATGGTGCTCCTACGGCGGCAGCGACGGCGATTTCCCCGGCGACCAGCGCACCGATGACGGCTGTTCGCTCTGCTTCGATAGCTTGCCGCTGACCGCGGCGCTGGAATTCTTCGGCGCGCCGGTACTGCATCTGGCCTTCTCGGTCGACAAGCCGGTGGCGAAGATCGCGGTGCGGCTGAACGACGTGGCGCCGGACGGTGCCTCGACGCGCATCACCTACACCTTGTTCAGCCTCAATCACGCCTGGGACCAGGCGCAGCCGATCGCGCTGGAGCCGGGCAAGGTCTATCGCGCCAGGATCGCGCTCAACACCATCGCCTATGCCTTGCAGCCGGGGCGGAAATTGCGGGTCGCCATCTCCACCGCCTGCTGGCCGCAGCTCTGGCCGGGGCCGAGCGCGACCACGCTGACCGTGCATACGGCGGAAAGCCGGCTCGAGCTGCCGGTGCGTCCGCCGCATGCAGAGGACAAGGAACTGCGTCCCTTCGACCCGCCGGAGGAAGCCGCCGCCAATCCCTACGCCATCACACGTCCCGGCGACTGGCACCGCACCGTCACGCGCGATGTGGCGACCGGCGCCTACGAGCTGATCATGGTCAAGGATTACGGCGGCGTGCGTTATGAGGATATCGACTGGCGCCTGGATTGCGCCGGGCTGGAGCGCTATCGCGTGAAGCCGGACGATCCGCTGTCAGCGCAGGCCGACTGCACCTATCACCACGAATTGTCGCGCGGCGACTTCGTGGTGCGCAGCGAGACGCGCACGACCCTGCGCAACGACGCGACGCATTTCCATCTGACCGCGACGGTGGATGCCTACGAGAATGGGCAGCGCATCTTTTCGGATGAAGAGACGATCTCCATCCCGCGCGACTTCATGTAAGGGCAGGTGCGTTAGTGCAGCGGGACTTCGGTCTGCGGCAGGTTGGCGCCGAAATGGGCCAGCAGGGCGGGGATCATCTGCTGTAGCGAGGCGTCCGGGCCGACCTCGATGCTGTCGCGCTCGATCTGGCCGCGCCAGACATAGAGGCCGCTCTTGCGGTCATAGACCTCGTAGCTGATGCGCAGCAGATGGCCGCCGGTCTGCGGCCGCGCCGGGCTCAGCACCGCGCCGTCCTTGCTGTTGAACAGATTGCCGGCGGTCAGCGGCTCGCCATAGGGGCTCTTGTCGGCATTGGTGTATTGATCGCCGCGCTTGGAGCCCTCTTCCAGGCGCATCAGGCCGGCATCTTGGCCGATGCCGCGCACCAGCACGGCGTTGATGTTCACCACATAACTGGCATTCGGTGAGCTGGCATGGCCGTGCTGCGACAGCGTCTGCACGCTCAGCTCCAGTGCGTCATTGACGAGGTCGCTGTCGTCGGCCGGCAGGATGTCCAGCGGCGCATCCGCGGGGATCGGGCTGTAGCTGACCGCGCTGGCGGTCGCGATCGCGGCCGGGCCGTCATCCTGGGCGGCGGTCTGTTGCGCGGACGCGGGCGCGGCCCAAGCGAGCAAGGCCATCGCAGTCGCAGCCAGGGTGGAAAGCTTCATGAATCGGACCATGGGTTCAATCTAGGGACGATAGGTGCCAATTGCCAGCGGACCCGTTTATTTGTCACGGGTGGGGGTAAATTTGTCGCTAATACCTTCCATAACGGTAAGGGGTGGGGTCCAGTTCCGGCTTTCGTCCAGCCATCAGGTCCGCCAACAGCTTGGCCGAGCCGCAGCACATGGTCCAGCCGAGATAGCCGTGACCGGTATTTGTCCACAAGTTGCGCAACGGCGTGTGACCTATGATCGGCGGCCCATCGGGCGTGGAGGGGCGCAGGCAGGACCAGTGCTCGGCCTGGTCGAAGGCCAGCGCGTTCGGAAACAGATCGCGCGCAGTGCTGATGATCTTCACGAAGTCGGCCGGCGTGTAGTCGGTGTTGTAGCCGGCGACATCCGCCGCGGTGGTCATGCGCACCTTGTCGCCCAGGCGGCTGAAGGCGACCAAAGTGCCTTCGTCCAGCCCGCCGGTGCGCGGCGCCCGCTCCGGATCCAGGATCGGCAGGGTCATCGAATAGCCCTTGATCGGATAGATCGGCAGATGCAGCCCCGCAGTCCTGGCGAGGTGCGGGCTGTAGGGGCCGGCGGCCAGGATGAAGGCGTCGCCTGAGACGTCGCCGCCGCTGGTGGCGACCGCGCTGACCTTGTCGCCGGACACTTCGATCCTGCTCATCGTGACGTTGTGGCGGAACTCGACGCCCATGCCGCGGCAGGCGCGCGCCAGCTCCTGGGTGAATTTGCGGGCATCGCCGACCTCGTCGGTGCGGCCATGCAGGGCACCGGCGAATTTCCGGCGCGCATGGGCCAAGCCCGGCTCGATCTCCAGCACCTGCTCGAAGCTGATCGGGCCGATATCGGTGCCGGCGCCGCGCAGCAGCTCGGCGGTCTTGGCGGCCTCTTTCAGCTCGTGGCTGTCCGGGAACAGGTAGAGCACGCCGTCGCGGCCGCGATGCCAGTCGATGCCGGTCTCGCGCCCGACCTTGTCGGTCTCCGCCATGCTGTAGAAACAGAGTCGCGCCTTGGCCAGCGAATTGGCGACGTGGCGCTGTTGCGTGCAGTGGCGCAGGAAGCGCAGGCCCCAATCCAGCAATTGCCTGTTCATGTGCGGCCGGAACTTCAGGCCCGCATCTCTTTGCCACAGCGATTTGAGCAGCAGCCACGGGGCGCCGGGCCCGGCCCAGGTGAAGGAGTGGTTGGGGGTCAGCAGCCCGGCGTTGGCGTAGCTGGTTTCGCGGGCGGGTTCCGGCTGGCGGTCCAGGACGACGATCTGGTGGCCTTCCCGGGCCAAATAGTAGGCAGAAGCGACGCCGAGCAGGCCGGCGCCCAGGATTACGACACGCATCTGTGCGGATTGGCTTGTTGTTAGGACGGCCGGAAGATTGCCATAATCCCTGTCGAACCAATATGGAAATAACGCCTCAGACGGGAGCCTGCCCATGTCCAGCCCGATGTCCAGCCTGCGTCATCTTTCGGCCGCCGCGTGCGTTTCCCTGTTCGCCCTGTCCGCGGGCCAAGGCGCCCTGGCGCAGGCGACCGGACCGGCGATGACCACCGACGAGATCCGCGTCTGCCTGTGCCAGGAACAGGCGCTGGAGCAGAAGCGCACCGAAGTCGATACCCAGGCGGCCCTGCTCGACGAGCGGCAGCAGGAGCTGAACAGCCTGGATGCCGAGATCAAGCGCCAGGCATCGGTCTTGCCAAGCAGCGATCAGGTCGGCCAGCAGGTGCTGCAGGATTTGATCCAGCAGCAGATCGCCCTGCGCAACATGATCCAGTTGCAGATCCGCCCGGCCTATAACCGCTCGGCCGCCGATCTGCGGCAGCAGGTCGAGACCTATAACGCGCAATGCACCGCCCGCCCGCGCTACGCGCTCGACGCGCAGCAGGCGGCGGCGAACTTGGTGTGCCCGGCGCAGTGAGGGGAATTGCTCGCGACGACTGCGCGCTCCCTCCCCCGTTCCGAGGGAGGGGGCAGGCGTGAGCGCTGTCGCCCTGTCATCCCACCTGATGCCAATTGCAGGTCAGGTTCATCTGCCCGGCGGTGTTGGCGACAGTGGCCATGCATACGGCGACCTTGTTGTCCGGCACATAGACCGCCATGCGCAGCAGGAAGCGGGCGCCGCTGGCCGACGGGACGCTTTCCGAATTCAGCCGCACAATGTTGGCGCCCATCTGGCTGAAGGCCTCGCTCAGGCGCGCGATCAGGCCGGGTGAATCATCGCCGGTGATCTCGATCCGGTGCGTGATGCGCGCCGACTGGTCGTGCGTCTCGCGATAGGTGAAGGGCTGCACCGTCAGTTGCGCGCTTTGCAGCATCGGCACCGCGCGCAATTCGCGCTCCACTTCGTCCAAATCGACGTCCGGCGGCAGCTTGCCGACCAGGGTGAATTCGGCGCCGCCGCCCAGCACGGCGAAGGTGGTGTCGCCGAGATTGACGCCCAAATCAAAGAGCCGTCCAGTCACGTCGGCGATCAGGCCGGCGCTGTCCTGGCAGATGATGGAGATCAGCGCAGTGTTGGCGGGCATGTCGATGCCTCCCGTTCAGTGGTGGGCGTCACACCACGTTGGCTTCGCGGATCGCCTGGCCGTTCAGCACCCGCTCATAGCCGAAGCGCCGCAGATCGAGGGTGCGGAAGCCGCCGAAGGTGATGAGCTCGCTGACCGCGCGGCCGATGCCGGGCGATTGCTGCAAGCCATGGCCGGAAAACCCGTTGGCCATGAAAAAGTTCGCGACATGGGGCGCGGCGCCCACGATCACATTCTGGTCCAGCAGGTTGTAGTCGTAATGGCCGGCCCAGGCACGGATCAGCTTGATCGCCTCGAAGGCCGGCACGCGGTTGGCGAGGGTCGGCCAGATCAGCTCTTCAAAAAGCCGGTAGTCGAGCTCGAAATCGGTGCTGTCGGGATCGTTGCCTTCGTCCGGCGAGACGCCGCAGATGAAGTTGGCGCCTTCGGGCCGCACCCACACGCCGCTGGGGTCGATGGTGAGCGGCACGCCGGTCAGTTCCTCGCGGCAATCGAACACATAGACGAAGCGCTTGCGCGGCCGCACCGGCAGGTCGAGGCCGACCCAGGCGGCGATGCGCCAGGCATTCACGCCGGCGCAATTGACGACGGCGCCGCACTTGATGGTCTCGCCGGAATGCAGCTTCACTGCGTTGACGCGGCCCTGCGCGACATCGACGCCGGAGACCTCGTCCTGCACATAGGTGACGCCAAGCGCCCGCGCCTTGCGCCGGAACGCCTGCAGCAGGGAATAAGGATCGATCCAGCCCTCGTTCACCGGGCCGAAGCTGCCGCCGGCGAGGTCGGCGCAGTTGAGCCAGGGAAAGCGCTCGGCCAATTCCGCCGGCGTCATCAACAAGGTGCCGGCGCCGAGCTGATGCTGAAGCTGCTGATTGCCGATCAAGGTGCGCAGCCCGGCGCCCGTCGACAGGAACAGATAGCCGTCCTCGCGGAAATTCAGCTCCGGCTTCTCGTTGCCGACGGTGAGATGCTCCGCCGCCGATTTCACGAAGCTGGCGCCGAAGGAGGAGATCAGCACGTTCTCCGGCGTGGAGAATTGCTGGCGGATGCCGCCGGCGGAGCGCGGTGTCGCGGCTTCCGCATAGGTGGGATCCTTCTCGATCACGGCGATGCTGCCGGTGAAG
>DASZQC010000009.1:0-1878 GCA_035549815.1 Dongiaceae bacterium | reverse complement strand
TCGCGGATCACGGTTTCGCTTTTCAGGAACTCGCTCGCCTCGAACTTGGCGAAGGTGACCTTCGCCGCCTTCTTTCGTGCTTTCGCCATGTGCCTACTCCTTCAACGCCGCCAGGATCGCCTTGGCGCGCTTGATGTCGCGCTTCTGTGTGGACTTGTCGCCGCCGCACAGCAGCAGATACACCAGCTTGCCGTGCTGCGCGTAACAGGCTCGATAGCCAGGGCCGACATGGACCCGCATCTCCGAGATGCCGCCACCAACGGGCGCGCCGTCGCCAAAATTGCCCTTCTCCGCAGAGAGAATGCGCGCCATGATTCTGGCCTTGGCCTGCTCGTCCGTCAGGCCATCCAACCATTCCGCAAACACGCTGCTTCGCAGGATGGTATACATGATGTAATGTATCTAATTGGATACAGTCCGTCAAGGATCGACTTCGATCTTGATGTGTTGAGATGATGCGCGTTAGGAGGTTTCGGATGTTTCGGTGGTTGTTTGGCGTTGTAATCCTGCTTGCCGGTATTTCCGCCGCCCATGCCGCCGATGATTTCCGCCTCTCCACCCTGGGCTACGGTCCGGCGCGCTTCGGCATGACGCTGGACGAAGCGGCGCAGGCGCTGGGGGTCGAGCTGGCCGTCGATGGCGAGATCGATGAGCCGCTCTGCTATTACGCCAAGCCGATTGCGAAGCCCGGCGGGCCGGCGGTCGGAGGGCTGACGGTCATGCTGTCGCAAGGGCGCGTGGTGCGCTTCGATGTCGGCGCGCCGGGCATCCGGACGCGAAGCGGGCTCGGCGTCGGCGACAGCGAGGCGCAGGTGCTCGCCACCTTGCGCGCGCAGTCGGTCGAGGTGACGCCGCACAAATATGTGGCGCCCGACGGCAACTACCTTACCGTCTGGACCGCCGACCGGCAGGCGGCTTTGCGCTTCGAGACGCTGAACGGCAAGGTCACCTCCTTCTATGCCGGCCGCGTGCCGGAAGTGACCTATGTCGAGGGCTGCTCCTAGGCCATCCGCTGCTGGGATTTCCAGCATGCCATGAACCTGCCACGCCGTCGTCGCGACCAAGCCGCAATGGTCCTGTCGTCTTAACCATGGGTTGCGCTTCCCATGAATCCGGATTTTTGCTTCTATGAAGCGCGGAAGGCAGGAGGGCTGACAACTCTGCCGCGTTGCATCCGACCAAAGCCGGCGGTCGCCGGAAAAAGGGGGCACATCCTGGTCGGCATGAACGCCGATGGCTCGTTGACCATTCGCGGACTTCATCTTGGGGAATTCAGAATGCGGAATTGGATAAGCGCGTTCGCCGTGGCTCTGGCGAGCATCATGGTTTTGCCGGCCGCTTCATCGGCCGAAGAGAAATACATCATCAGCGCCGAGACCTGGAGCTATTACCAGGAGTATCTGGGCAACATCAAAAACGGCCTGCGCCCGGGCGCCTATGCCATCAGCACCGACGGCAACAGCTCTTACTATGTCTGGTGCCGCGAGACGCAATGCATGCCCGGCGCCACCTATAGCCAGGAAGCGCTCAACGGCTGCGAGCGCGAGACCGGCTCGGACTGCGTGGTGTTCGCGGTGCGCGACGACATCCGCGTCGACTACGAGGTCGTTGGCAAGGCGTCCTCGCTGAACGCCGTGCCCCATCTGTCGCCGGTGCCGCCAGTGACGAAGCTGACCGTGTCTGCCGCCGTGAAGGCCGAGATCGACCAGTATCTCCGGAACACAGCGCGCACCGGCCGCGTCTGGGCGCTGGCGATCGCCCATGACGGATCGCGCGTCGCGGTGGCGAGCTGCCAGGCGACCGGCGGCGGCGGCTATTTCGGCGGGGGCGGCGCGGGATGCAACCTGGTCTCCGGCGCGCCGCAGGACGAGGCGAGCC
>DASZQC010000008.1:0-6891 GCA_035549815.1 Dongiaceae bacterium | reverse complement strand
GTTGCTCATGCGGAGACTCAGTAGGCGGTGAGATAGACTTCGGCGCGGCGGTTGGCCGCCTCGCCGTTCGGCATCACCTCGGAATAGATCGGCTGGCTGTCGCTGACCGCCGAAACCTGGATCGCCGTCTGCGGCACGCCGTAACGCTGCAATTGCCGCGCGACGGCCTTGGCGCGCGCCTCCGAGATGCGCTGATTGGCGTTCTGATGGCTGACATAATCCATCGATCCGGTGCGCATGCTGGCATGGCCGACGACGCGCACAACGCCGCCATAGCTCTTGTGCATGTCGGCGATCTGCTTCAGCACCTTGCGATCGTCGGACGACAATTTGGCCGAACCGTCGCGGAAATAGATCATGCCGACCGGCTGCCCGCCGTAGCCGGCGGCGCCATAAGCCGGCGCGCCGTAATAGGTCTGGCCGGGAGCGACGCCATAGGTCGGATAGTTGGAGGGCGGCTGCAGCATCTGTTGTGGCTGCGGCTGCGCGCCGACGATGGTGGCGCCGCCGTAATTGGTCGGCGGCGACGCATAAGGCGAGCGGTACATCGCCTGCGCGTTGCCATAACCCTGGTAGGGCGGCAGAACCGGCTGCGGGAAGCCGATGCCGTAATTCTCCGGCGCCAAGGCGGCATAGTTCGGGCCATAGGCCGGCTGCGCCTGCGGCAGCGCCGCTGTCTGCGTCTGCACGCTGCCCGGCGCCAGCGCCAGTTGCGCTTCCGGCTGGAACGGCTGCGAGCCCGGCTGCGGCGTGCCGACCGGCGTCACCGGCTGCGCCTGCTCCGCGCCCTGCATCGGGGCGAGCGGCGCGGATTCCACCGAGGATGTCTGCTGCGCGGGTGCCGGTTCGGCGACCGGCTCCGGCTCGGTGGTGGCTTCGGCCACAGGCTCGGGGGTCGGCGCCGGCTCAGGCTCCGGCGTCGCCTCCGAAACCGGCTCCTGATAGGTGGTGGTCTGCGTGGTGGCGCCGCTGCCGTCGTTGCTCTGGGTGGTGATGCCCGGCTCCGGAATCGGCGGCAAATCCGCGGCCGGATCCGGCTCCGGCGCCGGCGGCGGCGCGGCGCTGGAGGTCGGGCCGCCGACCAGCTCTTCGCCATATTGCGTGCCGCTTTGCGCGCCGGACAGACCTTCCGGCGCCTGGCTCAGATCCTGGATGCTGGTGGTCGGGCGCTCCGTCGGCACGGTGTTCACGTCCGGGAAGCTGCCGTCCGCGCTGGCTTCCGGCGCGGCCGCGGGCGTGCTCGCATCGGGCGGGGTGGCGGTGGTGCTGGCGGTGTTCTGCGGCCCCTTGGGCGTGTCGGGAAAGTCCGGCTCCGACGAACAGCCGGCGAGCAGAACCCCGGCCGCAAGTGCGGCCGCGTAACCGGCGCGCAAGTGCATGGACTTGATCATGAGTTCCGCGACCTCCCCAAAAACGCTCCGGCCCAAAGACACTTCAGCGATCCCCTGGCGCACGCCATATAAAAGTGAAGGTTTGCGCCCGCTGTTCAACGACTTAGTGCCGAATCTTTGGCTTGCGCTACTATAGCAAAGAACGGCTGGCGTCGATTGGCATTTTCGGCGCAAGGCAAGGCGTTGAAAAATCACAATAAAAGCTCAGAGGTCAGGATGAGCGAGCAATCCGCGGGAAAAACCGCCGGCGCCGGCAAAGCGGCCCAGGGGGCCGACGGGGGGACGGCCAACGGGGGCATGGACGCCAAGGCCTGGTCGCAGGCCATGGCGCAGATCGCCGAACAGTCGCAGCGTTTGGTCGCCGATTTCCTGGCTCGCAACCAGAACGGCCAGGGGCTGGGCCCGTCCGGCTTCGACCCGATGGCGATCGGCCGCGCCTTCATGGAAATGACATCGCGCCTGATGAGCGATCCCGGCAAGCTCATGGAGGCGCATATCTCGCTTTGGCAGGATTACATGAATCTCTGGCAAAGCACCGCCAAGCGCATGATGGGGCAAGAGGCCGATCCCGTGATCGCGCCGGCCAAGGATGACCGTCGGTTCAAGGATTCCGCCTGGCAGGACAACCAGGTCTTCGACTTCGTCAAGCAATCCTACCTGCTGACCGCGCGCTGGCTGCAATCGACCGCGCGCAACGTCGAGGGGCTGGACGAGCAGACCGCGCGCAAGATCGATTTCTACACGCGCCAGTTCGTCGACGCGATGGCGCCGAGCAACTTCGTGCTGACCAACCCCGAAGTGCTGCGCGCGACCATCGAGAGTCGCGGCGAGAATTTGGTGAAGGGCCTGCAGAACCTGCTCGACGATCTGGAGCGCGGCAAGGGTCAGCTCAAAATCAGCATGACCGACATGGAGGCCTTCGAGGTCGGCAAGAACATTGCCGTCACGCCGGGCAAGGTCGTCTACCAGAACGAACTGATCCAGCTCATCCAATACACGCCGACGACCGAGAAAGTGGCGAAACGGCCCCTGCTGGTGATCCCGCCCTGGATCAACAAATACTACATCCTCGATCTGAAGCCGGCGAATTCCTTCATCAAGTGGGCGGTGGATCAGGGCCAGACGGTTTTCGTCGTCTCCTGGGTCAACCCGGATGAGAAGCTCGCCGCCAAGACCTTCTCCGACTACCTGCTGGAAGGGCCGATCGCCGCATTGGACGCGATCGAGCAGGCGACCGGCGAGAAAGACGCCAATGTCGTCGGCTATTGCCTGGGCGGCACGTTGCTCGCCTGCCTGCTCGCCTATCTGGCGGCCAAGGGCGAGGAGGCGCGCATCGCCAGCGCCACGTTCCTGACCACTTTGGTGGATTTCAAGGAAGCCGGCGAGCTCACCGTCTTCATCGACGAGGAACAGCTCGCGGCGCTGGAAGAGAAGATGAACGAGCGCGGCTATCTCGAAGGCGCCGAGATGGCGAACACCTTCAACATGCTGCGCGCCAATGACCTGATCTGGTCCTTCGTCATCAACAACTACCTGCTGGGCAAGGAGCCGTTCCCCTTCGACCTGCTGTACTGGAACTCGGATTCGACGCGCATGCCGGCGGCGATGCACAGTTTCTATCTGCGCAACATGTATCAGCGGAACCTGTTGAGCGAGCGCGGCGGCATCGAGCTGAACGGCGTAGCGATCGACCTGACCAAGGTGAAGGTGCCGGCCTTCTTGCTGTCGACGCGCGAGGATCACATCGCGCCCTGGAAAGCGACCTATGTGGCGACGCAGCTCTATCAGGGGCCGGTGCGCTTCGTGCTGGCGGCTTCCGGCCACATCGCCGGCGTGGTCAACCCGCCGGCGGCGAAGAAATATCACCACTGGACCAACACCAAGACAAAGAAGTTCCCGAAGGATCCCGAGGCTTGGCTCAAGGAATCCGAGGAACGCGCCGGCTCCTGGTGGCCAGAATGGCAGCAATGGATCGCCACTTTTGCCAACGGCGAGGTCGATGCCCGCCAACCGGGCGCCGGCAAATTGAAACCGATCGAAGACGCGCCGGGCTCGTACGTGAAGGTGCAGGGGAACTGATATTCCCTCCCTCGGAACAGGGGAGGGTTAGGGAGGGGGAAACCGCATTCCCGCTGCGAGAAGTCTTCGCTCGCCGCCCCCACCCCTGCCCTCCCCCGTTCCGGGGGAGGGAGAGGCAACCGTATTGCGAAACCTATTGCCGCGCCGGCACTGACTGACTATGGCTTGAGGACCGGATAGCCCTGGACGTGGATGAAGTCCTGGTCCCGCACCGGCTCGTGACAGGCCAGGCAATCCTGCTGGTAGTCGGTCGAGACGGTCTTCTTGGTTTCGGTTCCTTCGTAGAAGGCCCATCCCCAGCCTTCGCCCCAGAGCGGAGATGCGCCGGCATATTTGTTGGCCTGGTCCTTCACCATGACGAAGCGCCCCGCCAGCGTGTCGGCATAGCTGGACGTGCCGGTCGTCATGGCCTCCGTGCGCGCGGCAAAGACGTCCTTGACCAAAACAGCGCCGTCCGGGAAGGCACCGGTCTTGCGAAAGGCGTCCACGTTTTCACGCGGCGTATAGACGACGTGCAGTTCCTTGGCGCCGGCCTCCGGATCGTCGGCCAGCACCGAGAAGGATCCCAACAAGACCCAGTCGCGGCGATAATCGGCATCCGGCACCTGCAGCAAGGCCTGCGGGTCCGACGCAGCCTCGGCCATCTCCCATTTGGACTGCGCGACAACAGCCGTGACCGCAACAGCGGCGAAAATCAGCAGCGCCGCTGGAATAAGCCGCTTCATCGGTTTCGACGTGCCGCTCGCGGAGTTGGTCATGACTCTGCTCCCTTCGCTCAAGATGCCAGGATTGCACGTACGTTGGTGTGCCGAGAGCCAGTGCACGGACGACATTGTCAGCCCGACATGCTGCCGCGTCCGTGGCAACAGCCAGACCTCGGCGCTGCAATGCTGCGCCGTTGATCTGTACGCCGATATTGTTGATCTGTAAGCCGACCTTGTTGAATACGGCCGATGCCGGAGCTTACGCTCCCCATCTGTACTACGCAATGTTGCGCAGGTTTATGTCATCGCAGGACCGCCGCAATCGTCCCATGCAGTCCAGAAAGAATACCAGGTGCGCCCGCCGAAGCGTCGTCCGACCTGAAAAATAGGGAGGATTCCCGATGTGCGCCGTCTCCGGTCCGCCTAACGTCCCGACCGCCTGAACAAGGCGTCGTCGCTTTCAATATCGAAACGAGGGATATGGCACATGTCGAATTCTGTTCATTCGGGAAAATGCTTTTGCGGCTCGGTGGAAATCGCAGTGACGGGGCAACCCGCGGCAATGGGATACTGCCATTGCTCGTCCTGCCGGGAATGGTCGGCCTCGCCGGTCAATGCCTTCACGCTCTGGCAGCCGGACTCGGTCAAGGTGACCAAGGGAGACAAGCATCTCGCCACCTACAACAAGACCGCCGGCAGCTCGCGCAAGTTCTGCACCAAGTGTGGCGGGCACGTGCTGACCGATCATCCGGGCCTTGGCCTGGTCGACGTGTTTGCGGCCATGCTGCCTGGCATCGACTTCAAGCCCGGCGTTCATGTCAACTACGGCGAGACCGTCCTGCGGATCAAGGATGGCCTCCCGAAGCTGAAGGACTTTCCGAAGGAGTTCGGGGGCTCCGGGGATGTCGTCGCCGAATGAACGCCGCCGCCCGATGCTTGCGGCCCGAGGTTACGTCCCGTGTGATGGAAGGTCATGACATGCAGCGGAAGTACCAGAACATCACGGAGACCATCGGCCGCACGCCGGTCGTGAAGCTGTCACGGCTGGCGCCCGAGGGGGTCGAAATCTTTGTCAAGGTCGAGGCCTTCAATCCGATGGGCTCGGTCAAGGACAGGTTCGCCCTGGCCGCGATCGAGGATGCCGAACGGAAAGGCCTGCTGAAGCCCGGCCAGACGGTCATCGAGGCAACCAGCGGCAATACCGGCATCAGCCTGGCGATGGTGTGCGCGCAGCGCGGGTATCCGTTTGTTGCCGTGATGGCGGAGAATTTCAGCGTCGAGCGGCGCAAGCTGATGCGGTTCCTCGGCGCCAAGGTGGTGCTGACGCCGGCCGCCGAGCGCGGCAGCGGCATGCTGGCCAAGGCGGTCGAACTTGCGGCGACGCATGGCTGGTTCCTGACCCGGCAGTTCGACAATGAAGCCAACGCCGAGATGCATTCCAGGACCACGGCCAAGGAAATCCTCGCCGACTTCGAGGGCGAGCGGCTCGATGCCTGGGTGACCGGCTACGGCACGGGCGGCACGCTGAAGGGCGTCGCGCGAAGGCTGAAGGCCGAGCGGCCGGAAATCCGGATCGTGGTCGCGGAGCCGGACAACTCGCCGCTGCTGGGCAGCGGCATCCGGTCGAAGCGGAACGGGGACGGCACGGAAGCCGGCGCCCATCCCGCCTTTCGCCCGCATCTCATGCAGGGATGGACGCCGGATTTCAGGAGCAAGCTGGTCGAGGATACCGTCGATCTCAAGCTCATCGACGAGATCGTCCCTGTGGCAGGCAACGATGCGCTGGCCGTGGCCCGCGATCTTGCACAGTATGAAGGTATCCTGGCCGGCACCACGGCGGGGGCGACGCTGGCCGCGGCAATCGCGATGGCAAAGCGCTCTCCGAAGGGCAGCCGGATTCTTTGCATGCTACCCGATACGGGCGAACGCTATCTCAGCACGCCGCTCTTCGCCGACGTCCCCGTCGACATGACGGAAGAGGAACAGGTCATCTCCCGATCGACCCCGTTCGGGCGGTTTGACAGACCGTCAATCACATCGCCCCAGCCGCCCGCCGCGCTGGTGGAGCCACCCGCCGTTCTGCCGGAAGCCGCCGAATTCGTCACGGCCGCCATCCGCGACCCGGCCAATCCGGTCGTGATGTTCGCGCTGGAATGGTGCGAGTTCTGCTGGTCCGTCCGCAAGATGTTCAAACACCACGGCATCGCCTATCGCTCCATCGATCTTGATTCGGTTGCGTATCAGAAGGACGATTGGGGCGGCAAAGTCCGCGTGGCCTTGAACGCCCAGACGGGCCAGCGGACCATTCCGCAGATTTTCATCGGCGGCCAACATATCGGCGGATGCACCGACTTGTTCGACGGATGGAAGGCCGGTCGCGTGCAGAGCGGCATGGAGGCCGCCGGAATCGCCTTCCGCCGCGACACTGCGGACCCATACAGATTCCTGCCGGGCTGGTTGCAGGCCCGCGGCTGACGACGAACTATATTGCCCTCCCCTCCCCCGGAACGGGGGAGGGTTAGGGAGAGGGAAGCCGCGTTTCCGCCGGAACGAGCCTTCGCTTGTTGAGCCGGGAAGATAGGTGACATTTTGGACCGGCAAGATGGGTTACAGTTTTGGGGGTTGTTGTGTTGCTTCACGGCGCCCCGGCCGGGGCGCCGTGAAGCGGCGGAGTTTTTTGGTTCGCCATTCGATCAGGCCGAGATCGATGTTTGCGA
>DASZQC010000007.1:0-14597 GCA_035549815.1 Dongiaceae bacterium | reverse complement strand
GGCGCAGTTCGAGGGCGATTACAAGATCCACTTCCATCTGGCGCCGCCCAGCCTGTCGCATATCGACCCCGAAACCGGCCGCATCGCCAAGAAGCAGTTCGGGCCATGGATGATGCGGGTGTTCCGCCTGCTGGCGCGCCTGAAAGGCCTGCGCGGCGGGGCCCTGGACCCGTTCAGCCGCCTGCCGGAGCGGCGGTTGGAGCGCCGGCTGATTGCCGACTATGAGGCGCTGATCGAGGAGATCATCACACGCCTGGACGCCGGCAATCACGCCACGGCCGTCGCCTTGGCCTCGATTCCCGAGCAGATCCGCGGCTACGGCCACGTGAAAGAGGCGCACCTGGCCACCGCCAAGAAGCGCGAGGCGGAATTGTTGACTGTCCTGCGCAGCCCGCCGGACGCGCGGAAGGCGGCTGAGTAGGCGCGCCACCGGCCACCTATTTGCGGCGCGTGGAACCGGCACATCGCCGTTGCGCCGTCAAAGCGTCAGGTGGCAACCCGGCGGCCCGGCAAAATGACCGGCATGCCGCTTATTTTCAGGGCATGCGATACGAAAGGCGAACAGGCGCCCGCGGCCGGCAAATCCGCGAGATCGTTCAGAAATCCTGCCTTAATCTCATTGAAACATGCGGGCTGATCGGGGAATATCGGCCCAAGTCCGCGCCCGGGCCGGAGGCTAATCAAAATCAAATGAAGGACCGGCGCGTGACCTCACATCGTTTAGGGAGGACATGCAAATGTCACTAATGAAGCGCAACGTCCTGTTGTCTGCGCTGACGGCGGCGACGTTGTTCGCCACGTCGGTTGTGGCACAGGCGGAAATGGTTCTGCACCGTGGCAACGGCGCCGAGCCGGAGACCATGGATCCGCAAAAGTCCACCGGCGTCACCGAAGCCAACATCCAATATGAGGTCTTCGAAGGCCTCACCACCTACACGCCGGACGGCCAGGTCACCCCGGGCGTCGCCGAAAGCTGGGACATCAGCGACGACGGCAAGACCTACACGTTCCATCTGCGTGACTCGAAGTGGTCGAACGGCGATCCGGTGACCGCCGCCGATTTCGTCTATTCGTTCCAGCGCCTGGTCGATCCGGCCATCGCCGCGGATTACGCGCCGATCGCCGATCCGATCGTCAATGCGGAAAAGATCCGCAAGGGCGAGGAGAAGGACCTGAACAAGCTCGGCGTGAAGGCGGTCGACGACAAGACCTTCGAGGTCACCTTGTCGAAGCCGGCGCCGTATTTCCTGGGCCTCATCCGGCACAACACCTTCCTGCCGGTGAACAAGGCGGTCGTGGAGAAGTTCGGCCAGGATTGGACCAAGCCGGGCAACATCGTCGGCAACGGCGCCTTCACCATGCAGGAATGGACGCCGCAGGCGTCGATGACGCTGGTGAAGAACCCGAACTACTATGACGCAGCGAACGTGAAGCTCGACAAGATCGTCTATTACCCGACGGAAGACATCTCGGAAGAGTTCAAGCGCTTCCGCGCGGGCGAGCTGCAGATCACCTACGAAGTCCCTTCGGACCAGGTGAAGTGGATCGAAGAGAACATGAAGGACGAGTATGAGGCGAAGCCGTATCTCGGCACCTACTACTACGTCATCAACACCACCCGCGAAGCGGGCGCCAAGAAGGAAGTGCGCGAGGCGCTCGCGCTCGCCATCGACCGCGAGGTGATCGCCGACAAGGTGACGCAGGGCAGCTTCCTGCCGGCCTATTCCTGGGTCCCACCGGGAACCCCGGACTACACGACGCAGTACGTCTCCTTCAAGGACACCCCGATGAAGGACCGCGTGGCGAAGGCGAAAGAGCTGCTGGCGGCGGCGGGCTATGGCCCGGACAACCCGCTGAAGATCGAGATCCTCTACAACACCAGCGAGAACCACAAGAAGATCGCCATCGCCGTCCAGAACATGTGGAAGCAGGTCGGTGTCAATGCGACCCTGAACAATCAGGAGTGGCAGGTCTATCTCGATACCCGCGACAACAAGGCGTTCGACGTCGCGCGTGCCGCGTGGATCGGCGACTATGCCGACCCGATCACCTTCCTGGATCTGTTCCTGTCGGACGCCGGCGTGCGCAACGACGCCGGCTACAACAACGCCGACTTCGACAAGCTGGTGAAGGATTCCTTCAACATCGCCGATCCGAAGGCCCGCATGGCGGACCTGGAAAAGGCCGAGGGCATCTTCCTCGCCGATCTGCCGATCATCCCGATCCTGCACTACAAGACCAAGCACATGGTCTCCAAGAAGGTGCAGGGCTGGGCCTACAACAACCTGGACTTCCATCTCGGCCGCTACATGTCGGTGCAGTAAACCGGCAGTATGAGATGAACGACCGGCAGCGTAGAATGCGCTGCCGGTCGTTGTCCTTTGTGCGATAGCGATCGGTTAAAAGGGCCCCCAGCACGGGCCTGATCAGCTTCGGAGGATCGAGCAGTGCTGCATTATTTGATGCGTCGCCTGGGCGGCGCCATTCCAACGCTATTCATCATCATCGCCGGCACATTCTTCATGATGCGCCTGGCGCCCGGAGGCCCCTTCGCGCGCGAGCGCGTGGTGCCGCCCGAGGTCGAGGCCAATCTGATGAAGGCCTATCACCTGGACGAGCCGCTGTGGCAGCAGTTCCTGCGCTACCTGAACGGCCTCGCCCACGGCGATTTCGGTCCTTCTTTCAAATACAAGGATTTCAGCGTCGCTGACCTGATCTTCGGCGGCTTCCCGGTTTCCCTGCAGCTTGGCGGCATCGCCATTCTCCTGGCTTTGGCCCTTGGCCTGACGCTCGGCATCTGGGCGGCATTGCGCCAGAACAGCTGGATCGACTACGCGACCATGTCAGTATCGATGGTCGGCATCGCCGTGCCGAACTTCGTCGTGGCACCGGTGCTGACGCTGATCATCGGCCTGCAATTGCAGTTGCTGCCCGTGGGCGGCTGGGGCCGGCCCGGCCATTATGTGCTGCCGATCATCGCCCTGTGCCTGCCGCAGATCGCCTCCATCGCACGCCTGACGCGCGCGAGCATGATCGAGGTCCTGGGCAGCAACTTCGTCCGCACCGCGCGCGCCAAGGGCCTGCGCGAGACGGTCACCATCGTGCGCCACGCCATCCGCGCCGCGGTGCTGCCGGTCGTGTCCTATCTCGGCCCCGCCGTCGCCAACATCATCACCGGCTCGGTCGTGGTGGAGCAGATCTTCTCCATTCCCGGGATCGGCCGTTATTTCGTGCAAGGGTCGCTGAACCGCGACTATACGCTGGTGATGGGCGTCACCGTCTTCTATGGCGCGCTGATCATCCTCTGCAACCTGATCGCCGACCTGCTCTACGGCATTCTGGACCCCAAGGTCCGGTACGATTGAGGCCCGCCATGTCCGTTGCCGAACTCAACGCAGGCACCCTGCAGGAAGTCAAAGGCCGCAGCCTGTGGGCGAACGCAGCCCATCGCTTCATGCGCAACAAGGCGGCGGTGACCAGCGTCGTCGTCTTCTGCCTGATCGTCATCGCCTGCTATGTCGTGCCCTATCTGGGCTTGCGCGCGCCGGATGATCCGGGGAGCTATGAAAGCTGGGCCGCGCCGGATTGGGAGACCGGCTATCTGCTCGGGACCGATGCCAATGGCCGCGACCTTTTCGTCCGCACGCTCTATGGCGGCCAGATCTCGCTCCTGGTCGGCTTCACCGCCACGCTCGTCAGCCTCATCATCGGCGTCGTCTGGGGCGCCACCGCCGGCTTCGTCGGCGGCCGCGTCGACGGCTTCATGATGCGCATCGTCGACATCCTCTATTCGATCCCCTTCATCTTCTTCGTGATCATGCTGACCGTGCTATTCGAGCGCAAAATCTGGCTGATTTATGTGGCGATCGGCGCCGTGAGCTGGCTCGACATGGCGCGCATCGTGCGCGGCCAGACCATCTCCATCCGGCGCAAGGAATATATCGAGGCGGCGGAGGCCAGCGGCGTCTCCACCTGGCGCATCATCACGCGCCACATCATCCCGAACACGCTGGGGCCTGTCGTCGTCTATGTCACGCTGACGGTGCCCAACGTGATCCTGACCGAAAGCTTCATCTCCTACCTCGGCATGGGCGCGCAGGAACCGGATTCGAGTTGGGGCACCCTGGTCAGCGAAGCGGCGGTGGTCATGGAGCTGGCGCCCTGGGCCATCATCGGAACGGCGTCGTTCCTGGCCGTCACGCTGCTGTGCCTGAATTTCATCGGCGACGGCATGCGCGACGCGCTCGATCCGAAGGACCGTTGAGCATGGCCGCCATCCTCGACGTCCAGGGCCTGAAGACCAGCTTCTCCACGCCGGAAGGCGCGGTGCGGGCCGTCAACAATGTGAGCTTTTCCATCGAACCCGGGGAGACGCTCGGCATCGTCGGCGAATCCGGCTCCGGCAAGAGCCAGATCTTCATGTCGATCATGGGATTGCTGGCAAAGAACGGCCGCGCCGAAGGCAGCGTGAAGTTCAAGGGCAAGGAGATCCTCAACATCCCCATCGCGGCGCTGAACCAGATCCGCGGCGTGAAGATGTCGATGATCTTCCAGGACCCGATGACCTCGCTCAACCCGTACCTGACGGTGAAGCGCCAGATGACCGAGGTGCTGGAGGCGCATCGCGGCATGAGCCAGGATGCCGCGCTGGCGACGGCCATCGACATGCTGGACATTGTGCAGATCCCGGAAGCCAAGCGCCGCGTGCATATGTATCCGCACGAATTCTCCGGCGGCATGCGCCAGCGCGTGATGATCGCCATGGCCCTGCTGTGCCAGCCGGAGCTGCTGATCGCCGACGAGCCGACCACCGCGCTCGACGTCACCGTTCAGGCGCAGATTCTGGATCTTTTGGGCAAGCTGAAGCGCGAGACCGGCATGGCCATCGCGCTCATCACCCACGATCTCGGCGTCATCGCCGGCCTCGCCGACCGGGTGATGGTGATGTATGCCGGCGAGATCGCCGAGCGCGCCAAGGCCGGGCCGTTGTTCAAGGCGCCGCAGCATCCGTATACCCAGGGCCTGCTGCGTTCCATGCCGCGCCTGGACGAGGTGCGCGCCCACCGGCTGCAGACCATCGGCGGCCAGCCGCCGAACCTGCAGCGTTTGCCACAGGGCTGCACCTTCCGCGACCGCTGCATCTACGCCTTTGACCGTTGCGCCGCCGAACGGCCGGCGCTGCGCCCGATCCAAGAAGAGCGGGCCAAGGCCTGCCACCTGGAGGCCCTATGAGCGCCGCCCCGCTTCTCTCGGTCCAGGACCTCAAGGTCCATTTCGATGTCAGCCGCAAGGGCCTGTTCGGCGGGCCCAAGGCGGTGGTGAAGGCGGTCGACGGCGTGACCTTCGATCTGAAGCCGGGCGAAACGCTGGGGCTGGTCGTCGAATCCGGCTGCGGCAAGTAGACCCTGGGCCGCGCCGTGCTGCGCCTGCTGCCGGCCACCGGTGGCCGCGTGGTGTGGTTGGGCGAGGATCTGCACGCGCTGCATCACGCGGAGATGCAGGAAAAGCGGCGCCATATGCAGATCATCTTCCAGGACCCGCTGGCATCGCTCAACCCGCGCATGACCGTGGGCCAGATCATCGCCGAGCCGCTGACCACCTTCAATCCGGACATGTCCGGCGCGCAGGTGAAAGAGCGCGTCCGCCAGATGATGGCCAAGGTCGGCTTGCTGCCGAACCAGATCAACCGCTATCCGCACGAATTCTCCGGCGGCCAGTGCCAGCGCATCGGCATCGCGCGCGCCATGATCAACCACCCGCGCATGATCGTGTGCGACGAGCCGGTCTCCGCCCTCGACGTCTCGATCCAGGCGCAGATCGTCAACCTGCTGATGGATCTGCAGGCGGAGATGGGCATGTCGCTTATCTTCATCTCGCACAACCTGGCGATCGTGCGACACATCAGCCACCGGGTGATGGTGCTCTATCTCGGCAAGGTGATGGAGATCGCCGACCGGGATTCGATCTACGCCAACCCGCTGCATCCTTATACCCAGGCGCTGAATTCCGCGGTGCCGATCCCCGATCCGGACCTGGAGAAGCGCAAGGACCGCATCGTGCTGAAGGGCGACCTGCCCTCGCCGCTCAATCCGCCGTCGGGCTGCCCGTTCCGCACGCGCTGCCCGCGCGCCACGGAAATCTGCGCGCAGCAGATGCCGGACCTGCTGCCGGCGGGGCCGACGCACCAAGTCGCCTGCCATCACGCCGGCCCGCGCGGCGACTGATTCCGATCACGTCACCAGATAGTCGACGGCGACCATCAAACGGTCGATGAGGCCTGCGGCATTGCTCCAGGGCAATACCGCGGCCTCGCAATACTTGAATTCCTTGTGCGGGCCGACATAAGGCGGACGATAGATCGCGGGCCTGCCTTCTTCGCTCACCCAGCGCACGACGCGGAACACGGTTGAGTCCGCGCCCTGCCCGTCGATCTCGCTCATCCATTTGCCCGTCCAGTTGGACCGCGAATGCTCCCGCACCGCGGTCCCGACCACACGGTAGCGGAAGTCCCATGGATCACGCCGCACCTCTTTCAGCATGATATTCGGCAGCAGGCGCGGGATATCGGCCGGCTCCAGTTCCTCGCGGGTAGGCAGCTTTCCGTCACGCTGCTTGCTCTGCCAGTAATCGATGACCGCGCGGACAATGTCGGAATTGAGCTCCGCGGTGGTGATCAGCTTGATGCCCTCAAGTGCCCCCCATGGCGGCATAATAGCACCATGTCGGAGCGGCCGCGCAAATCCCCGACTGGTCAATGCAAACGTCTAATCAGGGATGCATGCGGCTGGGCGGGCGCAATTCCCGGGCCAGCAATATTTCGCCCGGCGCGATGACCTCCGGAAAATCGGCGCGACGTTCGCTCGGCAACATGCGCACATGATAGAGATGCGGATCGTTCAACCCCGAACGGCGGCTTTCGCTCTCGTTTCCCACATGGGTTCAATCGGGATCGATCAGCGCCTTGTCCGCGGCGAGGCGCGCAAAAGCGGGGCTTGCCGCCGCCACCACGATCTCGACCCAGACCGCCCGATCCTGCCAATACTCATCGTCCGGGCCGATCGCCGGCTCGATCAACCACAATGGTGTCGCCTCAGCGCGCTCACCCATCGCGTTCCTCAATGTCTGACCATTTCCTTGCGCGCCTTTTTGGCCCGGGCCGCTTCGGTCGCGGACCTGACATCCTTTTGTTCCTCCGGCGGCGGGAGGACCACCTCGAGGCCGAGCGACTTCAGCCACAATTCACGGCACCAGCCCTTGGTGTGGTAGAGATGCTGGTCCTCCTGGTCCTCAACCTCGTCGAACGCCGCCTGGAGCGCCGTAGCGGCGTCGCCCGACAACGCCTTGGCGCACTGACCGATCAGCTCCCAATCGACGTGGTCCTTAGTTTCGGCCAGCACCACGCATTCGCAGGCGACGAGTTCGGCTGCGGTCGCGTTCCCTTCAGCCAGCGCCATCTTCATGGCGACGACCAGCGATTTTCCGGTGTGCTGGACCACCTTGCAACCCGGCGTCATCTCACCGGCGTCCAAGCCGAGTTTGTCGCATACGTTGACAAGAATTTCGACGTGACGCTCCGTCTGCGCGAGATATTTGGTCCATTCCTCGCGCAGATCGTCGTTCACGGCGCATTCGAGTGCCGTCTGATAGACGAGAACGCCGCCACGTTCATGCTCCAGCGATTGCAGAATGAGCTCCTTGAGTTGGGGCGGAACGGTTTCGGTCGGAAATGCGGTCGCCATGGGACGTCTCCCTACTGTTGGAACTGGATCGAGCCGCTACACACGCGGCGGATCTGTTTCGCGCTCGAAATGCCGATGCTGGCGGAGCGCCGCGATGAAGGAGGCGATGGCGTCGTCGACCTCGTCCGCCTCTCGGCGGAGCAGGCCTGGATCCGCATCCGCGGACGTCAGCTCCGCCGGAATTCCGGCTTCGTCCAGCAACGCGATGGCATCGCCCAGCAACAAAATGGTCTTGCAATGCCGGTATTGATCCTTGAGGAATTCCAGGGCATGGCCGCTCTTCGACAGCATCTCCGTGCAGCCATCCGGCACGATCAAGCCGTCCCATAGCGCGGAGGGCATCGCCTCCATCGATACTTCGATCTCGATGGCGTCGCCGCTGCTGCTCTCCACCTGGCCCAGCTTGATGCCGACAAAGCGCGGCACCGCATCCTGGGCCGCGAGGACGTCATGAATCTCCATTGCAGCAGCGCCGTCGACGCCGTCCGCCACGAGGATCGCGATCCGCCGCGTCTTGATTCCGACAACACCGGGCCGGGCGAGCATCGACAAGGGCTCGGATCTTTGCACTTCGGGCTTCGCGGGGCGCTTGGCCAATTTCGGCAAGGGGTCAGGCAGCGTGCTCAAGCCGAGACCATCCGCAACCGCCTGCGCCAGATCTTCATCGACGTTGCGTAGCTGCGCAACGACCCGCTCCCGAACCGCGGCCGTCTGCACTTTGGTCAACTCGAACCGATAGGCTCGGATGATATGTTGCTGTTCGCTGGCGCTCTGGCTGTTCCAGAACAAAGTGGCCTGGGCATAATGCTCCGCGAACTTCTCTGGCTTGCCCCGAATCTTGTCTTCCGCCACAGGCTGCGGAAAGGAGCGGAAGCCGCTCATGCCCGCCTGGAACGGGCATCCGCCGCCCAAGGAGTTGGGCTCATAGGCAACGCGTCCGCGGGCGATGGCCTGGCGGTGCATGCCGTCGCGCTGGTTGTTGTGGGCCTGGGCGACGGGTGCGTTGATCGGGATTTCGTGGAAATTGGGGCCGCCCAGGCGCGTGATCTGGGTATCGACATAAGAATGGATGCGTCCGGCGAGCAACGGATCGTTGGTGAAGTCGATGCCGGGGACGATGTGCGCGGTGCAGAAGGCAACCTGTTCCGTCTCGGCAAAGAAGTTGTCGGGATTCCGATTCAGCACCATCTTCCCGATCGGCTGCACCGGCACCAGCTCTTCCGGGACGATCTTGGTGGCATCCAGCACGTCGAACGAATAGCGCTCCGCCTCTTCCTCGGTGAACACCTGGACGCCGAGCTCATATTCCGGATAGGCGCCGGCCTCGATCGCTTCCCACAGGTCCCGCCGGTGAAAATCCGGATCCGCGCCGGAGATCTTCACCGCCTCGTCCCAGATCAGCGCATGCGTCCCCGCCATCGGGCTCCAATGGAATTTGACGAAGCGGGATTCGCCGCGCTCGTTCACGAAGCGGAACGTATGCACCCCGAAGCCCTGCATCATGCGGTAGCTGCGGGGAATGGCGCGGTCCGACATGACCCACATCAGCATGTGGGTGGTTTCCGGCATCAGGGAGACGAAGTCCCAAAAGGTATCGTGCGCCGAGGCGGCCTGTGGCATGGCGTGATGCGGCTCCGGCTTCACCGCGTGGATCACGTCGGGGAACTTCATCGCGTCCTGGATGAAGAAGACGGGAATGTTGTTCCCCACCAGGTCCCAATTGCCTTCGTCCGTATAGAACTTCACGGCAAAGCCACGGACGTCGCGCGGCGTATCAGTGGAGCCGCGCTCGCCGGCGACCGTGGAAAACCGCACGAAGACCGGCGTCCGTTTGCCGGCCTCCGCGAAGATGGAGGCCGCCGTCAGCTCCGCCAGGCTCTTGTAGCATTCGAAATAGCCGTGCGCCCCGGAGCCACGCGCATGCACAACGCGTTCGGGGATGCGCTCATGATCGAAGTGCGTGATCTTCTCGCGCAGGATAAAATCTTCCAGCAGCGCCGGGCCGCGCAGCCCCGCCTTCAAGGAGTTCTGGTTGTCGGAAATCGCGACGCCCTGATTGGTGGTCAGCGCCCGGCCGCCGGAATCCACGCGCACGCGATCCAGCGAACCGTTTGTCGGATTGTGACTGAGCTGCGGATTGCCTTTGCCGACCTTTACGGAGGCGTTTGACTCGCTGAGCGTGCTCGCGGTGACGATTGGATGCGGCGGCTCAACCGATTGGCCCGTCGCGGGCTGTCGTGCCGCATCGCCAAACTCGCTGGGCTTGGCTTGATTGAACGGGATCGCGCCGGCGACTGCTTCGGCGCCGGCAGCCTTGGCGGTGGCCGCGTCCGCCACACCCTTTGCGCCGCCTTTGCGCGCCGGACCACTCACTGTTGCGCGAGCGGACGATTGTGCGGCAGCGCCGCTCGATGGTTTGCGCGCGCCGGACTTGCTGGCAGATTTCTTGCGACTGGGCATGACGGCTCCCGACAGGTTGGGTTAGATGGACATCGCGGCTGGGATCTGTCGGAACTCAGTCACACGGCCTGCCGAGCACGGCATTCAAACGCGACCAATGGTCAGAAAAGAAACCCAGCCTTTCCCCTCAACGGAAGTCGTGCGTGATTGTTCCTCGTCCGTTGGCTCAGCCTAGTCCGCACGAAAGTCCGGCTGTCACGGGACGAGGCGGCGTCGGGAACAAGGCCAAAGTCTTGCGCATTATGGATTTGCATTCGCTCCAGCATCCCGGACGCGCGAGGAATTCATGACAGCCCGGAAGAAATCAGAGACCGCTCAATCCAAGGTCGAACGCATCGCCCGGCGGCACGAGGCCCTGCATCAGGAGCAGCTGCAACGGGACAAGAAGCGGGCGAAGTCCGACTCGCAGAAGGAAAGCCGGCCGAAGCCGGCGCCGACGACCAAGCGCGGCTACCCCGCCACGCCTTTGCCGAAGAAGACCATCGCCAAGCCGGGCATCGAGGCCGATGTGGAGCCAGGCCCGTCCTTTTCCGCGCCCGAATATAAGGGTAGCGAGAAGCTGGCCGGCAAGGTCGCCATTGTCACCGGTGGCGATTCCGGGATTGGGCGCGCTGTGGCGGTGCTCTATGCCCGCGAAGGGGCCGATGTCGTCATCGCCTATCTGAACGAGCATGAGGACGCGCTGGAAACCAAGCGCAGCGTCGAGGAGGAAGGGCGCGCGGCCATCCTCCTTTCCGGCGACATCCGCGACAAGGCTTTTTGCGAAAAGGTGGCGCGGGAGGCCATGAAGGCCTTCGGGCGCATCGATATCCTGGTCAACAACGCCGCTTTCCAGTTGCACGCGGCGCAAATCGACGAAATCTCCGAGGAGAGGCTGGACGAGACGTTCCGCACCAATGTGTTCGGCTATTTCCACATGGCGGAGGCCGTGCTGCCGCACATGAAGGAAGGTGCGGCGATCATCAACACCGGCTCGGTGGTCGGGCTGGAGGGCAGCCCGCAATTGCTGGACTATGCGGCGACCAAGGGCGCCATCCATGCCTTCACCAAGTCGCTGGCCAAGAACGTGATCAAGCGCGGCATCCGGGTGAATGCCGTGGCGCCAGGCCCGGTCTGGACGCCGCTCAACCCGGCGGACAAGGACGCCGAAGCCGTGAGCAAGTTCGGCGCCGACACCGACATGCACCGCCCGGCCCAGCCGGAGGAACTGTCGCCGGCCTACGTGTTCCTGGCCGCGCCAAGCTGCTCCAGCTACATCACCGGCGTCGTCCTGCCCATTACCGGAAGCGTGCAATGAGCACCGGGCGCCGGCATCGATCCAGGTCCGGCGCGCTTCGAAAGGCCGGCAAGATCCTCGGCATCGTCCTTGGCATCTTTCTGATCCTGATCGTCGGCGCCGCCGCGGCCATCTGTTTCTATGTCCAGGCCAATGGCGTGAAGCAACTGACGGAGAGCGCCACCGCCGCGCTGGGCCGCCCTGTCACCATCGAATCCCTCGACATCGATTGGGGTCGGACGACGCATGTGGCGCTGAACGGCGTGACGGTCGACAATGTGGATTGGGCCAGCAACGACAAGTTCCTGGAGACACAGCGGATCGATTTCGACATCCGCCTGTGGCCGATCCTGCTGGGTAATTTCCAGCTCCCGAAGCTGATCATCGACAAGCCGAAGCTGTTCCTGGAGCGGAAGGCTGACGGTGAGACCAACTGGTCGTTCGGCGCACAGCCGGCGGTCAACGCCACCGCCGAGGTCGTCGCCCCGGAGGAGCGTGACGAGGCACCCTCCATCGACTTCCTCGACATCAAGCAAGGCAAGCTGCAATACAAGGATGCGGCAAAGAAGCTGCTGCTGGATGGACAACTCGATTTCGGCACCGGCGACGCCAGCGGCAGCGACGCGGTCAACTTCAAGGGCGAAGGCGAGCTGGAGGGTCGTCCGATCAAGGTCACCTTCTCCGGCGGCTCCTTCGACATGCTCAAGAACAGCGAGCAGCCCTATCCGCTGAAGCTCTCGATCCGCTATGGTGACACCGCAATCGACGTCGAGGGCACAGCCAAGGACCCGGTCGCGCTCCAGGGCACAGACCTGATGCTGAAGCTGAGCGGGCCGGACCTGGCCGACGTGTTCCCGGTCCTCGGCGTGCCGCTGCCGCCGACGCCACCCTACGAGCTGGCGGGACAGTTGCTCCGTGAGGGCGAGGTTTGGAAGTTCGAGAATTTCGACGGCATCATCGGCGACAGCGACATGCAAGGCTCGCTGCAGATCGATTATGGCCGCGAGAGGCCGTTCCTGACCGCCAAGCTCGATTCCAAGCTGTTGGATCTCGACGATCTCGGGCCGCTGATCGGCCTGCCGCCGAAGACGGAAGGCGGCGAAGCGGCCTCTGCCGAGCAGAAGCAGGAAGCGAAAAAGCTGGAGAAGAGCGACAACATCTTCCCCGACGTGCCGTTGAAGGTTGAGAAGCTCAAGGTCATGGACATGGACGTGACCCTGGATGCCAAGGAGGTGCGCTCCGAAGCCTATCTCGCGGTCAGCGCGCTCACTGCACACGTCAAGATCAATGACGGCAAGGCCGTGGTCGACCCGGTCGAGCTCGGCGTCGCGCAGGGCGAGATGAGCGGCAAGCTGACGCTCGATTCCAACACCAAGCCGGCCACGGTCGCCGCCAATATCGGCGTCGCCAAGCTCGATCTGAAGACCTTCTTCAAGAGCTCGCAATATTTCGACACCACCAGCGGCAAGATCGACGGGCGCATCGATTTGACCGGCAGAGGCCATTCGCTGGCGGATGTCATGGGCGCGGCGGACGGCGAGGTGCGGCTGATCATGAATGGCGGCGAGATCAGTTGGCTGCTGGTCGAGCTGGCCGGGCTCGATTTGGGCCAGGCGCTGATCCTCTATGTGACCGAAGACAACAAGATCCCCGTGCGCTGCACCGCCGGCCGCATCCTGTTCTCCAAGGGCGAAGCGACTTTCGCGCCCTTCATCATGGATACGACGGATTCCGTCCTCTATTTCCGCGGGACCGCCGACATGAAGCGGCAGACCATGAAGATCGAGGTGGAGGCCGACGCCAAGGATTTCAGCCTGCTGGACATCGATGCGCCAGTCGAGGCCGAGGGCAAAATCCGCGACCCAAAGATCTCCCTGGGGCCGGGCGTGCCGATTCCGATCATCGAGCCGGGCGATGCCAAGAACATCCCCTGCGGGGAATTGATCAAGACCATTCTGACCGACGGGTAGCCGCGGTGACAGCCCTTCTCGACCCCCGCCCGAACGCCCGACTGCTGCAGCTCGATGGCAAGGCAGTCCATCTCTGCGTCGATATGCAGCGCCTGCTGGCGCCGGAAGGGCCCTGGCCGGTGCCCTGGGCGGAGCCGGCGCTGTACAACATCGTCCGCCTCGCCGACCGTTACCCGGCACGCACCATATTCACCCGTTTCGTCCCGCCGGCGACGCCGGCGCAAATGCCGGGGATGTGGCGCGGCTACTATGACAAATGGCGGCATGTCACCCGCGAATTCATCGACCCGATGCTCCTCGACCTCTTGCCGCCGCTGACGGCTTTCGCTCCGCCGGCGCAGATCATCGACAAGACCCGCTATTCGGCTTTCTTCGGCAGCGCGCTGCTGGCGTCGTTGAATGCGTTGCATTGCCATACAATCATCCTCACCGGCGCCGAGACCGATATCTGTGTCCTGTCGACGGCGCTGACGGCGGTTGATCTGGGCCTGGCGGTGGTCGTTGTCGAAGACGCCATCTGCAGCTCGTCCGACCGCTGTCACGATGCGCTCCTCACGCTCTATCGCGAGCGGCTGGGGCAGCAGATCGAAATCCTGCCCACCGATACCGTGCTGGAACGTTGGAAAAGCTGACGAAAACCGCGGCCGCCGGAACAGTCACGCCCTCATGTCGGTTGAACAAGGAGGCAACAACAGGAGGCGTCCATGCCACGCGGCGACAAGAGCTCTTATACCAATAAGCAGAAACGCAAGGCCGAGCATATCGAGGAAGGCTACCGTAAGCGCGGCGTCTCCAAGAAGGAAGCGGAGCGGCGCGCGTGGGCCACGACCACCACGGAAAGCGGTGGCGGCAAGAAGAGCGGCTCCGGCCGCGGCAAGACAGGCAACAAGGCGTCGTCCCGAAAGGGCGGTCGCATCGGCGGATCGGCCACTGCCAAGCGGAAGGCCGCGGGGCGCAAGGGCGGCCGGGCGACGGCGCGCAAGCGCTGACGGTCATTTGGGAGATGCCCGACTTCCTGACGTTGCCGACCCTGGCATCGCCCAAGGAAATCCATGTCGTCGTGGAAACGCCGAGATTCGCCCGCGCCAAATTCAAATACGAGCCGGATCTCGGCGTTTTCATGCTGTCCCGCTCCCTGACGCTGGGATTGTC
>DASZQC010000006.1:0-2133 GCA_035549815.1 Dongiaceae bacterium | reverse complement strand
AGATCATCAGCGAGCGTACGTCGAGCTTGAGACGCGGCAGGATCGCCATCTGCGTGGCGAGCAGCGTGAGCGCGCTCACCATGAAGCCGAGCGCGGCCAGTTCGGCGCCGGCGTTCCCCTGTGCGTTCAGCCGATCCATCGTGAACAGCGCGAACACTTGCTGCAGCGTGCCAGTCACCACCGAAAGCCCGAAGCCGAAGATGAGATAGCCGGCCAGGCGCGGGTCGGCCGCAAGACGCAGCGCATCGAGCGGACCCTCCTGACCCGCGCTCGTGACAGCCGGCTTCTCCGGCTCGGGAAGGAAGCGCCAGATCGTGAAGGAGGCCGCCGCCGCGAGCGCCGACGTCATCACCAGCGGCGTCACCAAGCCCACCTTCGCCGCGATCGCGGCGCAGACGCCTGGCCCCAGCACTTGCCCAAGTGCAAAGGCTGCGGAGAGCGCGGCCAGTTCTTCGGTGCGCTGGCTGAGGTGCGTGCGGTCGGCGACATAAGCTTGCGCGGCCGGCGTGGATGCCGAGCCAAACGCGCCGAAAATCGCGCGAGAGAGAATGAGGCCCACGAAAAGCCCGCCGCCGGTCAGCCCACCCATCATGCCGATGATGACGACCGTCGCGAAGGAGCCCATGGAGACGGAATAGGCGCCGAGGCCCGCGGCGATGATCGGCTTGCGGCCCGTCTTGTCCGAGAGGCGTCCCCAGTAGGGGCTGGTCAGCACCCACAGCACGGCGGAAAGCGAGAAGATCCAGCCGATGCTCGAATCCGGCAGGTGCAGGCGTCGCACCAGCGGCGGTAGCAGCGCCGCAAGCATCGAATTGCCGGCCCCGACCACCAGGAGGCAGATGAAGAGAAGATGAAAATGCCGGCGCGACCGCGGCGGCGTGGCTTGGGCTTCCAGAAAGGCGTGCTCGGTGTCCATGGCGGAATCAGCGGTCCATCCTAACCGGTCGGCCTTGCTGCGTATGCGCAACGGCGCGTTAAGCACGGCGCCCGCATAAGGCTCGGGGATTTCACTGCTTTTCGTCCTGGGCGCGCATGTTTCCGATCATTGGCCTTGTCGTAGTGCTGGGCGCCATCTTCGGCATCTTCCTGGCCGAAGGCGGCAGCTTCGAAGTGCTGGCCGAGGCCGCGCCGATGGAATTCCTCATGATCTTCGGCTCCGCCGTCGGCGCGCTGGTGATTGGGCAGGACATGTCGGTGCTAAAGGGCATCGCCGGCGGTTTTGGCTCGATCCTATCGGGTCCGAAATGGAAAAAGCAGGACTACGAGGACCTGCTGGCGCTGCTCTTTCAGCTCACCAAGCTCATGAAAACCAAGGGCGTGGTGGCGCTTGAGCCGCACATCGAAAAGCCTGAAGAAAGCACGATCTTCCAGAAGTACCCGAAGATCCTCAAGGACCATCACGTCACGCACTTCATCTGCGACACCTTGCGCATGATGACCATGAACCTCGACGACCCCCACCAGGTCGAGGACGCGATGGAAAAGCAGCTTGAGAAGCACCACCACGAATCGCTCGCCCCGGCCACGGCGCTGCAGGGCATGTCGGACGGGCTTCCCGCGCTGGGGATCGTCGCGGCCGTGCTCGGCGTCATCAAGACCATGGGCTCGATCAACGAGCCGCCGGAAGTGCTCGGCCTGCTGATCGGCAAGGCGCTGGTGGGCACTTTCCTCGGCGTTCTGCTGGCTTACGGCATCGTCGGGCCGCTTGGGCAGCGCCTCAACGGGGTGATGGAGCAGGACAGCCAGTTCTATAAGATCATCCGCGACGTGTTGGTCGCGCACCTGCATGGCAACGCGGCCCAGGTCTCGGTTGAAATCGGCCGTGGATCGGTTCCGTCTACGCTCCAACCCAGCTTTACCCAGCTGGAAGAGGCGCTGGCGAAGGCAACCGAGGGCTGAGGGGCCGGATTCGCGCGGTTCCCTTAACCGGTGGTGCTCGCGAGTTATGCAATAACGCATGCCCTGCGCGGTTACGGCGCGCTTGCCAGCCTAGTTAATCCTTGGCTATGTGGCGCGACGCGTTGAGCAGCACTCGACGCTGGGACGAGGGGTATTACCTATGACGAAGCTCAAACTGGGCATCGCGGCGGCTGCCGCTGCCGTTCTCGCCTTCGGCGTCGCGGCCTGCGGCCA
>DASZQC010000005.1:0-17593 GCA_035549815.1 Dongiaceae bacterium | reverse complement strand
CTCAAGGCCGGTATGACGGTAGGAGTTGATCAGCCACTACCCCAGTGCCCCTACCGTGTGGATGATGCCGCTGCTCACCCTTCTCGCCAGCGCGTACAGCCCCAGGATGGGCTGGAAGATCGCCTGGTGTTCACGTTCGTAGGTCTGGTTCCAATCGCCGACATAGGTCGCGACCTCGCCGTAATCGCCTTCGAACTTCTGTTCTTCCACTTTGGGGAAGATGGTGGCGAGCTTGCGGATCGCGTCCTCGACCTCGAGGTGGACAACCTTGGAGATGAGCTGCTCGCGCGAGATGTTGTGCTGCACCGAGAAGTCCGGAATGTGCATGGCGAGCGTGAACAGGCGCATCAGCAGGCCGATACGGATGCCGTGCAGCAGGCGCAGATTGAGCCGCGCTTCCGGCGGCAGCTTGGGCTTCGGGCCACCGACCACGGCCAGGCCGTCGCGCAGATCCAGCATGTCGCGCTGGAACACGCGGAAGATCTTGGACAGCTTGTCGTGCACCCCTTCGCTTTCTAGATGCTCCGCCACTTGGCGCAACTCCCAGGCCTGGTGCGGATCGCCCGCCTGGTAGGCGCGGCTCAACCACTGGCCGGGATCGAACAGGTCGACGTAGGATTTCAGCGCCTCGAGATCGGAGAATTCCAGCGCCCATTCCACCATACCCAGCAGGCGGCGCAGGCGCGGCGAGGCCTTGTAGACCTTCTGGAAGCGCTCGGGATCCTTCACGATCGCCTGCCCCACGCCGCCGACCGTGTTCGCCAGGTGCCCGAGCTGCTGCAGGATGCCGTTGTGCGGAATGGCGCGCAGTTGCGTCGGATGCGTCAGGTTGATGCGCAGATTGAGATCGTCATGCTGCCGCTTCAGTGCGCGTGAGCCGCTCGGGAACAGCAAGTTCGCGCCGAAGGCGTCGAGCAAAGCCGCGTAGTTCGGGTCATCCATCACCCGCTCGTTGAAGCGGCGGATGGTGATGAAGAATTCCTTGATGTAATCCTCTTCCACGCCATAGACGGGATCGGCCAGCAGTTCCTCGCCCGGTTGGTCGAGCGTGTATTCGACGATGCGCGCGACCGAGGCGAAGGCGATCTGCGGCGTGATGAACAAGGCGTAGCCGTCGCCGCCCTGGAAGCTGATCTCCTCCTTGGCGCGGATGCCGACATCCTGGAACTTGCGCCGGCTGGCCGGCGACGCCGCATATTCCAGGCGTGCCTGGAAACTTTCCGGATGGCCGCCGCGGCCGACAGATTCGCCGTGGGTGTCGAAGATCACCAGCTCGACATCGGCAAAGCCGCGGTCGCGCATCAGGTCGGCGAGTTTCAGCCGCAGCCATTCGACCGACACGGCCGCGACCGTCTGGCCCAGATGCCGCCCGGCATCGGAGAAGCCGGTCTGGATGCAGAGCCGGCCGCGCTGGCGCACATAGGCGGCGTAGTCCGGGTTTTGCAGGCACTCGTCGATCACGCGGATGCCGCGCTCGAACGCCTTCGTCGTCTCGAACAAAGGTGAGATATCGACCTTGGCCTCGACGCCGAACAGCTTGGCGAAATAGAGCGCGGCGAGCAAGGTCAACGGCGATTCGCTTTCCGCGATCAGGAACCGCACCGGCGTGGTGGCGTCGATATATTTCAGCATCTGCGCCACGATCATGAACAGGCGCTTGGCCGAGGTGCGCTCCGCCAGGATCGAGGCGAAGTTGATCCTGACCGGTTTCACGTCGCGCAGCAGCTTGCCGACGGCGGCGAGATAGGAGCGTTTGCGTGCCGGATCGTCCGGCTCGGTCTCCATGTCGATCAGCTTGCGGACGGCGTTGTGGATCTGCACGGCGTTCAGCCGCACATGGGTATGCGCCATGCCGAGCCCGTGATTGGTGAGCTCGGCGCGCAGGATCAGCAGCTTGCGCCGGTCGGCGGTGCGCTTGGTCAGTTCCAGCGCCCGCTCGATCAGCTCCAGGAGCTGGCCGGAATCGATCAGGCGCAGGTGCCGGCTCTCATGCATGCGCTTGGCGATGCGCCGCACCTGCTCGTTCCAGGTCTTGGCGTCGGAATCGCCGGACTGGAACACTTCGATCTCGTCGTTCGCTTCCTTGATCGCCAGGGCCAGGCGGCTTTCCAGCAGATCCAGCAGGTGGGCAAGGTCGACATTCGCTTCCCCCTTGCCGGCGCGCAGTTCCTCGATCACGGCCAGATACTGCTCAAGCTGCGCGGTCTGCACGCGCAGGCGCTTGAACAAAGTGTCGCTCCACTTGATGTCGGAACGGCCGTCCAGGTCATAGCCGACCCACGTGGCGATGGTCAGCAGCTTGGGCCGCAGGCTCTCCCATTCCTTCGGGTAAAGCTCGCTGGCGACGTCGAAGACGATGTCATAGACGCGGCGCAAGGCGCGCTGGATGTTGCCGATCGCCTCGATCGACAAGGCGTGTTCGTAGGCCAGATCGATGGTCATCGGCGGGCGATGCTCGACGCCCCGCGCGGCGGCGAGGCGCCGCTGGCGCTCCTTCGCGCTCAGCTTGTTGCCGGCGGCGTCACGTTCCATCGCCAGTTCCGCCATGCTGCGCAGCATCTCGGTCGACTGGCTGAAAGTCGGATGCGCGGTGATGACGATGCCGAACAATTCGCGCTCGATCAGCGCCTGAAATTCCGCGAAGGGCCTAGGGCCGACCTTGCGCCCTTTCCCCGCGTCGGGCAGCGCCACCTTGCGCACGGCGGCGCGGATGGCGGCGATGTTCTTCGCCTCGTCCCGCTCGCCAAGATAGGCGGCGAGGCGACCGGCGCGATGGCCGTAGGATTCCGCCGTCAGTTGCTGCACCAGGCGCTCGACATCGCCATAGGCCAGCGTTTCCTTGTCCAGCCGCTTGCCGAGCTCCAGGGCCAGCAGCTTGACCGCGTTGCCGAACGGATTGCGCTCGCGCAGATCGGCCAGGATGCCCAGCGCCTGCTCCAGGTCGCGCTCGAGCTGACCCATTTCGAGCAACGCGCCTTCGGGGAACACGCGCTGTTCCGCTGGCAACTCGTCGCGGCCATTGCGCGCCCGACTTGATTTAAGTTGAGAGGTCTTGGGAAGGGCGGACGGCGACGCGCCTCGTAGTGCGATCCGGGCTGACCGCCGGACTGACGGATTGTCACCCTGCTTGCTCTTCTTGCTGCTCGCCATCCGCCTTCCCCTTTGTGCTGATCGCTATGCCGCCGCCTTCCCCAAGGCCTGCAGCATGCTGGTCCCCAATTCCGCGGGGCTTGGGGTAATGAAAATGCCTGCCGAACGCAACGCATCGATTTTCTCCGCGGCGCTCTCGCCGCCGCCGGAGACGATCGCACCCGCATGGCCCATCCGGCGGCCCGGAGGCGCCGCCTTGCCGGCGATAAATCCGACCACCGGCTTCTTGCGCTTCGACCGTTTCAGGAACTCGGCGCCGTCGATCTCCGGCGTGCCGCCGATCTCGCCGATCATGATGATGCCGTCCGTCGCATCGTCGGCCAGGAACAGCTCCAGGATGTCGACGAAGCTGGAGCCGTTCACCGGATCGCCGCCGATGCCGACCACCGTCGACTGGCCGAGGCCGGCCGCGCTGGTCTGCGTCGCCGCCTCATACGACAACGTGCCGGAGCGCGAGACGATGCCGATGCGGCCGGGCATGTGCACATAGCCCGGCATGATGCCCATCTTGCATTCGTTGGGCGTGATGATGCCGGGGCAGTTCGGCCCGATGACGCGCGACTTGGCATGTTTCAGCTCCTTGCGCACGCGGGCCATGTCCTGCACCGGGACACCGTCGGTGATGGCGACGATGACCTCGATCTCGGCATCGATGGCTTCCATGATGGAATCCATCGCATAGGTCGGCGGCACATAGATGACGCTGGCGTTGCAGGCGGTCTTCGCCTTCGCCTCCAGCACGGTATTGAAGACCGGCAGGCCCAGATGCGTGGTGCCGCCTTTGCCCGGCGTCACGCCGCCCACCATGTTGGTGCCGTATTCGATCGCCTGCTGCGAGTGGAAGGTACCCTGCGTGCCGGTGAAACCCTGGCAAATGACCTTGGTCGCCTTGTTGACGAGGATGGACATGGTCAGGCCCTCCCCGCAACAAGTTCAGACCTCACGGCATGCACAACTTTGTCCGCCGCATCCGCCAGCGTCGTGGCGGTGACGATCGGCAGGCCGGATTCCTGCAGGATCTTGCGGCCCAGGTCGACATTGGTGCCTTCGAGGCGCACCACCAGCGGCCGGTCCAGCCCGACCTCGCGCGCGGCGCCGACGATGCCTTCCGCAATGGAATTGCAGCGCATCATGCCGCCGAACACGTTGACCAGGATACCCTTCACGCCCGGATCGTTGAAGATCAGCTTGAAGGCGCAGGCGACGCGCTCCTTGGTCGCCGCGCCGGCGATGTCCATGAAGTTCGCCGGCTCGCCGCCGTAATGCTGGATGATGTCCATGGTCGCCATGGCAAGGCCGGCGCCGTTCACCATGCAGCCGATGTCGCCGTCCAGCTTCACGTAGTTGAGGTCATGGCGCGAGGCTTCGAGCTCGAGCGGATCCATCTCGTCCGTGTCGCGCATGTCCTGGATGTCGTGGTGCCGGAACAAGGCGTTCTCGTCGAAGGTCATCTTGCAATCGAGCGCGATGAGGCGGTTCGACTTGGTGACGACCAGCGGGTTGATCTCCACCAGGCTGGCATCCAGCTCGCGGAAGGCCTTGTTCATCGCCATCAGCAGGCGCACGAACTTGTGCACCTCGCGCTCCTTGAGGTCGAGCTGGAAGGCGATATTGCGCGCCTGGAACGCGCGCATCGGCGTCGCCGGCGGCAAGGACAGGCGGATGATCCTGTCGGGATGCTTCTCCGCCACCTCCTCGATATCCATGCCGCCTTCGGTGGAGGCGATGACGGCGACGCCGCCGGTCTTTCGGTCGATCAATTGCGCGACATAGAGCTCGCGCGCGATGTCGCTGCCCTGCTCGATATAGACCTTCTTGACCTCTTTGCCCTGCGGGCCGGTCTGATGCGTGACGAGACGGCTGCCCAGCATCTTGTCGGCGCTGGCCATCACTTCTTTCACCGATTTGCAGATCTTCACGCCGCCCGCCTTGCCGCGGCCGCCGGCATGGATCTGGGCCTTCACCACCCAGACCGGCCCGTCGAGCTCTTCGGCAATGGTTTCTGCTTCCGCCGGGTTGTGCGCGACATCGCCGCGCGGCACCGGCACGCCATAGCGCCGCAGCAATTGCTTGGCCTGATATTCATGGATGTTCATGGGCGTTTCTCCCCTAAACGTCCCGGCACTGAGCGCCTGCAGCGATAATGCTGCACTGCATCATGAAACCATCCGGGGATCAATGCCTGTGCGCCGGGATTTGTCCACCGGCATCGTCATTCCACGCGGATGAGGTGTGAATACAAAAACAGTCCAGCCGAAGCCGGTTTGCTTTCGCTTTTTCACCCGGCACGCGAGCACTCTGGTCGCGCGATGAATGACGCTAATGAGACAGTCGAACGGGCCACTCCAATCTGACCCGGATGCCTCCCGCTGACTATGAGCCTACAGGGATGACTCTTTTTGGCTATCCGAATTTCGACTAGGATCGACAGGAATGCGTCCCGCGAGTCGAATCCTTGCCAATTCGCGCCGCGACCGGACGTCGCACCAAAGGGGATCGCTCGATGCGGGCCTTGGCTGACAGCAGCCATCGTTATCCAAAGCTGGCCTTGGCCGGACTCATGATCGGCTGGTTGATCGCAGGCTGCTCGACGCCGAAGCCGGCGACCACGCGGATCGCGTCGCTGCCGCCCGCGCCGCCGCCGGCGCTAAGCTCGACCGGCGCGCCCTATTCGGTCGATTACTCGGCCAACCTGCAATGCGTGCCCTATGCGCGGCTGCGTTCCGGCATCGGCATCTTCGGCGATGCCTATACGTGGTGGAATACCGCGGCGGGCCGCTATGCCCGCGGCAATGCGCCGGTGGCGGGCTCCGTGCTGGTGCTGCGCAAGACCAGCCGTCTGTCCTACGGCCACGTCGCCGTGGTGACGCAGCAGATCAACCCACGCGAGATCAAGATCGACCATGCCAATTGGCAGCGCGGCACGGTCATTACCGGCATGCCGGTGCTCGACGTCTCGCCGGCGAACGACTGGACGGAATTGCGCTTCTGGAACCAGGAGGCACAGGTCTGGGGCGCCGTCTATCCGGCGGAAGGCTTCATCTACAACGCGCCCGCCGGCGCACAGACCGAGCCCAGCGACGTCGGCACTACCATCATCTCAAGCCAGGGGCAGCGCTATTGGGCGCCGCAGCAGCCCCTGCCCTGACATCCAGCGGATCGTGTCGATGAGCGACGCTTCCAGCGTGCGGCAGTTCCAGCCGAGCTCACTGCGCGCCTTGCTGCAATCGAAGGCCATCGAGGTGCGCGCCAGGCGCACGCCGGTCAGCGGCGCCATCGGCGGCTTCTTGGTGAGGTTGGCGAGCCCCTCGCTGACCAGCGCGGAGACCAGCGCCAGCGCATAGGGGACGCGGGCCGTCGGCATCTTCAATCCGGTCAGCCGGTGCAACTCCGCCAGCAGCGCGCCGAGGGTGAGATTGACGTTGCCGAGGATGTAACGCTCGCCGACGCGCCCCTTCTCCGCAGCCAGCACCTGGCCAGCCGCCACGTCGCGCGCATCGACCAGGTTGAACTCGCAATCGAGATAGGCTGGCGTCTCGCCGTTCAGGAATCCCAGGATCATCTTGCTGGGCGGCGTCAGCAATCCGTCGCCGGGACCGATGGGCATGGTGGGATTGACGATGACCACTGGCAGGCCGCCTCGCGCCGCCTCGCGCGCCGCCTCTTCGGCCAGGTATTTCGAGCGGCAGTACGGCCCCGGCATGTCGTCCAGGGTCTGCACCACGCTCTCGTCGATCAGCGCCCGCTCCGATGTCTTCGGCGCGCGGTAGCTTTTCAGGATCGATTCGGTGGAGGTGTAGACGAAGCGCGCGACATTCGCTTTCTGCGCCGCCTCGAGCATGCGCCGCGTGCCCTGGTGATTGACCGCGTCGAAGCTCCTGGGGTCCGGCGCCCAGAGATTGGGATTGGCCGCCAGATGGAAAACCCGGTCGCAGCCCTGCATCGCGCCGGCGACATGGGTTGCGTCGGTGATGCTGCCGATCGCCAGCTCGACACCTTCAGGCGTGGCGATGGGACGCAGATCCAGCACCCGCACCCTTTCGCCGCGCGCGACCAGCGCATCCACCAGATGCCGGCCGATGAAACCGCTGCCGCCCGTGACCAGATTCAACCGCGCCAAGGATCCCTCATGCCCAGAATTGCGGCACCATGTGCCGGAAGCCACAGGGCAAGTCAAACGCGGGCCCTGTGCGCGTCGTCACGATGACAAGAGCGGCGGGCTCTGCTAAGACGCTGCGAGCGAATCTTGGATCAGTCTCCAACATGCGGAAATCCCTCAGAAATCTGATGGCGGTGCTGGCCTTGGGCCTGACCGTCCTATCCCCCATCGCGGCCGAGGCGCACGCCGTCGTGGTCAAGGCGCAGCCGGCCCTGGACCAGCAGGTCGCGGCCGGGCCGCTGGCGATCCGGCTGGAGTTCAATTCGCGCATCGACAAGGAACGCTCCAAATTGGAGCTGACCGCGCCCGACGGCGGCAAGACCGAAATTCCGCTGGCCCAGGACGGTGAGCCGAATGTGGTGACCGCGACCACGGCCGCGCTTGCCGCCGGCGCCTACAGCCTGCGCTGGCAGGTGCTGGCGGTCGACGGCCACATCACCCGCGGCGACATCCCTTTCACGGTCGGGCCGTAAATCCGCCTGCATGGATCTGCTGCTCGACATTTTCGGCTTCGTCAGCGTCCTGCTGTCCGGACTCATGCGGACGGCGCAGTGCCTGACCCTGGGCGGCATTTCGTTCCTGGCGCTCATCGCCATTCCGATGAGCGGTGTCGACAGGACCAGCGACCTGGTCCTGCAACGCGCGCGCATCTGGACCCGGCGCTTCGCCTGGGCGCTGCTGGTCACCGTGGCCGTGCTGCTGGCGATGCATGTGACGATCCTGTCGGGCACCACCGGCATCCCGCTCGGCGAGGCGTTCGGCGGCGATTACGCGCGGGCGCAGATCGTGCGCCTGGCTTCCGGCGCGCTGCTCCTTCTGCTGCTCTATCGCCCGAACCTGTCCGCCGGCCTGCTGCTGGTGCTGGGCTTCGTCGATCTCGGCGCCGGCGTCGCCACCAGCCATGCGATGGCGCGGGTCGATGACCGCGCGCTGCTGATCGGCATCACCGCCTTGCATCACCTGGGCGCGGCGGTGTGGATCGGCGGCCTGCCCTGCTTCCTGTCGGCGCTGCGCAACGTGCCGGCGGGCGAGTTCCGCCGCGCCATCGGGGCGCGCTATTCGCTGATGTCGATGGTCGCCGTGGCGGCCATCGCCTGCTCCGGCATCGGCATGCTGATCTACTACGTCGGCAGCGTGGAGGCGATGTACGGCACCGCCTACGGCATGATGCTGGGCACCAAGATCGTGCTGTTCTTCAGCATCCTGTTCCTGGGGGCCTGCAACTTCTTCGCGGTGCGCGGCCTTAGCCGTAATCCGCACGGCTCGATCATCCGCCTGCGCCGCTTTGCCGAGGTGGAGCTCGGCATCGGCATCACCATCCTGTTCGTCGCCGCCTCCATGACGTCGCTGCCGCCATCCGTCGATCTCACGGAAGGCCGCGCCACCCTGAGCGAGATCCTGGACCGGCTGGCGCCGGAGATGCCCAGCGTCCACAGCCCCTCGCGCGACAGCCTCGCCTTCTACCAGATCGAGTCAGAGCTGGCGCAGGAGAAGGCGGAGCACAAGCCGGCGACCCTGCAGGCCTATGTGCCCGGCTCCGGCACGCCGCTGCCGCGCAACGCCTTCGACATCGCCTGGTCGGAATACAACCATCATATCTCCGGCCTCATCGTGCTGATCATGGGCCTGCTGGTGCTGTTGGAAAAGACCGGCAAGGCGCCCTGGGCACGGCATTGGCCGCTGATGCTGGTGGTGCTGGCGGTGATCCTGTTCACCCGCTCCGAAGCGGAGGGCTGGCCGTTCGGCAAGCTCACCTTAGGCGAAAGCCTGCGCGACCCGGAGTTCATCCAGCACAAGGCCTTCATGGTGCTGATGTTCGCCTTTGCCGGCTTTGAATGGAGCGTGCGCAACAAGGTTCTGCGCAACGATTGGGCCAAGTACGTGTTTCCCTTGCTCAGCGCGCTCGGTGGCATGATGCTGTTGACCCATTCCCACAGCATCGCCAACGTGAAGGAGCTGCTCCTGCTGGAGATGACCCATATGCCACTGGCGGTGTTCGCCATCTGGTCGGGCTGGGCCCGCTGGCTCGAGCTGCGGCTGGAGGACGGCGCCGGCAAAGTGGTTGCCGGCTGGCTGTGGCCGCTCTTCTTCTGCCTGACCGCCGTAACGCTGCTGCTGTATCGCGAGATCTGATGGAACGTTTTGTCGCGAACATGGTGACGCGCGCCGTCGCCCACGCCAAGCTGGTGATCGCCGTCTGCGTGATCCTAGCGGTGGCGGCCGGCGTGATTTCCGCCCGCTATCTGAAGCTCGACAGCGACACGGCCAACATGATCTCGCCCAAGCTGCCCTGGAAGCAGCAATTGCGCGAGATCAACGATGCGTTCCCGCAGAATACCGGCCTGCTGGTCGTGATGATCGACGGCCGCAACGCCGACCTCGCGGAGGAAGCGGCCGCGCGGCTCTATGCCGAGCTTGCCAAGCGCACCGATTTGTTCGCCACCGTGCGCCGTGCCGATGGCGGGCCGTTCTTCGACCGCTACGGCCTGATGCTGCTCGACACCAAGGATCTGCAGCAGATCGCGGATTCGATCATCCGCGCCCAGCCCTTCATCGCCAGCCTTGCCGCTGATCCCAGCCTGCGCGGCCTGTTCGACGTGCTGTCGCTCGCCATGGAAGGCGTCGCCCGCAAGGCGACGGACTTCGCCTCGCTGGAGCGACCGCTCTCCGCCATCGCCTCGACCATGAACGAGAGCCTGCAGGGCGACGACACGCCGCTCTCCTGGCGCACCTTGATGATCGACCGGCCGGTCGACCCGCGCGAGCTGCGCAAGCTGATCCTGTTGCAGCCGAAGCGCGATTTCACCGCCTTGCAACCCGGCGCCAAGGCCTCGACCGCCATACGGGCCATGACGAAAGAGCTGGGCTTCACCCCGGATCGCGGCGTCACCGTTCGCCTGACCGGCCAGGTGGCGCTGAACGACGACGAATACGGCACGGTGCTCGAAGGCATGGGTTGGGCTTTGGTCGCCTCGATCCTGCTGGTGCTGGCGCTGCTGTTCGCGGCGCTGCGCTCTTTCAAGCTGATCGCCGCCTGCTTCATCACACTCATCATCGGGCTGGTGCTGACCTTCGGCTTCACCACCATCGCCATCGGCTCGCTCAACCTGGTGTCGATCGCCTTCGCGGTCATGTTCATCGGCCTGTCGATCGATTTCGGCATCCAGTTCGGCGTGCGCTACGGGCAGGAACGCTTCATCCGCGACGATTCGGAGGCGCTGCCGCGCACCGGCCACGCCATGGCGCGACCTTTAACCCTGGCCGCCATCGCCATCGCCGCCGGGTTCCTCTCGTTCGTGCCGACCGATTATACCGGGGTGTCGGAGCTGGGCCTGATCGCCGGTGCCGGCATGGCGATCACCCTGGTGCTGAACCTCACTTTGTTGCCGGCCTTGTTGCAAGTGCTGCGGCCGACCAGCCGACCGGTGGAGATGGGCTATGCCTGGGCGAAGCCGATCGACGCCTTCCTGCTGCGCTATCGCTGGGTCGCGATCGGTGTCTGGGCGGTCATCGCCGCCGTCGGCATCGTCGCTGCGATGGGCCTGCGCTTCGATTTCAATCCGCTGCACCTCAAGGACCCGCATGCGGAGTCGGTGTCGAGCATCATCGACCTGATGCAGGACCCGCTGCGCACGCCCTACAACATCGAGGTGCTGGCGCCTAATATCGAGGCGGCGCAGGAGATGGCGGCGAAGCTGCGCGAGGTGCCGGAGGTCTACGCGGTGCTGAGCGCCGCGACCTTCATTCCCAAGGACCAGGAAGCGAAGCTCGCCATCATCCAGGACCTCAACGACCTGATGGGCTTGAGCCTCGACCCGCTCGACGTGAAGCCGGCGCCGACGCCGGACGAGGTGCGCGCCTCGCTACGCGCCTGCGCGGAGAAGCTGCGCATGACGGTCGGCTCCTCTGACGTGGCGCGGCAATTGGCGCGGTTGCTGGAACAGGCGGCCGAATCCGACGATGCCTTCCTGGAGCGGCTGCATCGCGTGCTGCTCTCGACCCTGTCGATCCGGCTGGAGGCGCTGAAGGCGGCGATGACCGCCGAACCGATCACCGTCGACACGCTGCCGCCGGAGATTCGCAACGACTGGATCACCCCCGACGGCAAGGCGCGCCTGATGGTGATCCCGGCCGGCGACAGCAACGACAATGCGGTGCTGGAGCGCTTCGTGATCGCCGTGCAGGGCGTCGTGCCGGAGGCCAGCGGCCCGGCCGTGCAGATCTATGAATCCGGCCGCGCCGTGGCCAACGCCTTCCGCGTCGCCACCTTGTGGGCGATGGGCGCGATGGCGGTGCTGCTGTTCCTGGTGCTGCGCCGTTGGGTGGATATCGTGATGGTGCTGCTGCCGCTGGCCGTGGCGGCGCTGGCGACGGCGGCGATCTGCCGGGCCTTCGGCTTGCAGCTCAATTTCGCCAACATCATCACCCTGCCGCTGCTGCTCGGCATCGGCGTCGCCTTCAACATCTATTTCGTGGTCAATTGGCGCAACGGCGTCGCCGAGCCCTTGCAGACCAGCACGGCGCGCGCGGTCCTGTTCAGCGGCATCGTCACCGGCTCCACCTTCGCGAGCCTGGCCTTGTCGAACCATGTCGGCACCGCCGGCATGGGCATCATGCTGCTGACCGGCCTGGCCGCGACCCTGCTCAGCATCTTCACCTTCATGCCGGCCCTGCTCGGCCCGCCGCCGAAAGGCTCTACGCCTAAGCCTTGACCGCCGGCGCCGCTTTCGCGGCCGCCACCGCGACCAGGCTGACCAGGGCCGCCGAAGCCAGCCGCGCTTCGATCGGATCGGACCGGCTGGTCAAGGCGATGGGGCAGCGGGCCCCCATGACGATGCCGGCGCTGTCGGCGCCGGCGAAATAGCTCAGTTGCTTGGCCAGCATGTTGCCGGCCTCCAGGTCAGGCACGATCAGGATGTCGGCGCGGCCGGCCACGTCGGAGACGATGCCCTTCTGCTGCGCCGCTTCCGCGCTGATCGCGTTGTCGAAGGCGAGCGGCCCGTCCAGCGTGCCGCCGATGATCTGGCCGCGATCCGCCATCTTGCACAGTGCCGCGGCATCGACGGTGGAGGGAATGCGCGCGCTCACCGTCTCCACCGCCGACAGGATGGCGACGCGCGGCGCGGTAATCCCGAGGGCGTGCGCCAGGTCGATGGCGTTCTGGACGATGTCCTTCTTGCAATCGAGGTCCGGGCCGATATTGATCGCCGCGTCGCTGATCAGCAGCAGCCGGTCATAGGCCGGCACATCCATGACGAAGACGTGGCTCATGCGCCGCGCGGTGCGCAGGCCGTCTTCCGCCACCGCGGCGCCCATCAATTCGTCGGTATGCAGGCTGCCCTTCATCAGGGCCGCGACCTCGCCCGCGCGCGCCATCGTCACGGCCTTCCCCGCGGCCGCGTGGCTGTGCTCGGTCGAGACGATGGGCATGGCGCCGGCGGCGATGCCGGCCAGGTCCAGCGCCTTGGCGATCTTGGCCTGCGGGCCGACCAGGACCGGGGCGATAAATCCAGCCTTGGCGGCTTCATGCGCGCCGGCCACCGATTCGGCGTCGCACGGATGCACCACCGCGCAGCGGATGGGCGGCAATCCCCGGCAAAGCGCCTTCAGGCGCCCCAGCAGGTCCGGCTTACGCGGCATGGGTCGGTTCATCGCGTGCCCCTCGAGCAGAGGGCGCCATGCTAATCCGGATATGTGTCAGATGGTAAGGGGTCGGTTGTCGCGCGGATCTATTGATCCGGTTCGTTCTTGATGTCGACGATCTTGCCCTCGAGCGCCGTGGTGATGCCGTCGGCGCCGCCGCCGACCACGGTCGACGAGAAGTCCGAGCGCATGCGCGCCATCTCGGAAATGGCGCCGCTCAGATAGATATCGATGATCTTCCAGTTGCCGTCGGCGGACGGGCGGAACAGGTAATTGAGCGCGATCGGCTCGCCATTGGAGCGGATCAGGCGCGTCTCTACCAGTTGGCGGTCTTTCGCCGGCTCCTTGACCTCGCCCACCTCGAATTTCTGGTTCTTGTAGCTCTTGAAGCGCGCGGCATAGGTGGTGACCATGTATTCGTCGAACACGGTCAGCAGCTTCTGCTTCTGCTCTTGCGTGAACTTGGTCCATTCGGCGCCGATGGCGATCTTCGCCATGGTCGGCACGTCGAACGTGTCGTGGATCACCGGCTCCAGCTTCTTGTAGCGGCCGTCGAAACCCAACTGCTCGCCCTGCTGCATGGTTTCCAGAAGCGTGTCATAGAAGGCCTGCACCTTCGCCTTCGGGTCGGTCGGCGTCTGCGCATAAGAGGAAACGGGGAAATACCCGGCCCCGACCGCCAGCATTGCTGCCGCGATCAGGAAACCGCGTCGCGTTTTGATCACAATCGAACGACCTTCTGTGCAATGCCCAGGGCCTGCAGCGCCTGTTCCACGATATGCGGCGCGTTCAACCGGGCGGCGTCATATTGCTTTTGCGGCGCATCGTGATCCAGGAACACATCCGGCAGGACCATCGGCCGCACTTTCACGCCGCCCTCCAGGAGGCCGGCATGCGCCATGAAATGTAGGACGTGGCTGCCGAAACCGCCAATGGAGCCTTCCTCGATGGTGATCAACACCTCGTGTTCGCGCGCCAGGCGCGTGACCAGATCCTCGTCCAGCGGCTTGCAGAAACGCGCATCGGCGACCGTGGTGCTGAGGCCTTTTGCCGCAAGGTCGTCGGCGGCCTTCAGGCATTCCTGCAGGCGCGTGCCGAAATTGAGGATGGCGATCTTGGTGCCTTCGCGGATGATGCGGCCCTTGCCGATCTGCAGCGGCGTGCCGCGTTCCGGCAGTTCCAGGCCGATGCCTTCCCCGCGCGGGTAGCGGAAAGCGGACGGGCGATCGTCGATCTCCGCCGCCGTCGCCACCATGTGCATCAGTTCGAGCTCGTCCGCGGCCGCCATGATGACGAAGTTCGGCAGCGCGCCGAGATAGGCGACGTCGAAGCTGCCCGCATGGGTCTGGCCGTCGGCGCCGACCAGGCCGGCGCGATCCATCGCGAAGCGCACCGGCAGGCTCTGGATCGCCACGTCATGGACGACCTGGTCATAGGCGCGTTGCAGGAAGGTCGAATAGATCACGGCGAAGGGCTTCATGCCTTCCGTCGCGGCGCCGGCACAGAAGGTCACCGCATGCTGCTCGGCGATGCCGACGTCGAAGCAGCGGTCCGGGAACACCTTGCCGAAGGCGTCGCAGCCGGTGCCGGACGGCATCGCGGCGTTGACGGCGATGATCTTGTCGTCGGCCTTGGCCTCGGCGATCAGCGCCTTGGCGAAGACGGAGGTGTAGCTCGGCGCCTTGGGCGTCGATTTCTGCTGCGCGCCGGTGGCGACGTCGAACTTCACCACGCCGTGATACTTGTCGGCGGAGGCTTCCGCCGGCGCGTAGCCCTTGCCCTTCTGGGTCACGCAATGGACCAGCACGGGACCGGGCTCGTCGGAATTGGCGAGGTTCTGCAGCACCGGGAGCAGGTGCTCCATGTTGTGCCCGTCGATCGGGCCTACGTAATAGAAGCCCAGTTCCTCGAACAGGGTTCCGCCGCCGGCGATCATGCCGCGCGCGAATTCCTCCGCCTGCTGCGCCGCGCGTTGAAGCCCGCGCGGCAGCATCTTGGAGAAATCCTTGGCCACGTGGCGCAGCGAGCGGAACGAGGTCGAGGACAGCGAGCGCGACAGGTACGAGCTGAGGGCCCCGACCGGCGGCGCGATCGACATGTCGTTGTCGTTGAGGATGACGATGAGCCGCGTGTCGCGCGACCCGGCATTGTTCATCGCCTCATAGGCCATGCCGGCGCTCATCGAGCCGTCGCCGATGACGGCGATGACGTTGCGCTTACGACCCTGCAATTCGCTCGCCACCGCCATGCCGAGGCCGGCGGAGATCGAGGTCGAGCTGTGCGCGGCGCCGAACGGGTCGTATTCCGATTCCGAGCGCTTGGTGAATCCGGAAAGGCCGCCGCCCTGGCGGATGGTGCGGATGCGATCGCGGCGCCCCGTCAGGATCTTGTGCGGATAGGCCTGGTGACCGACGTCCCAGATCAGGCGGTCATAGGGCGTGTCGAAAACGTAGTGAATGGCGACCGTCAGCTCGACCACGCCGAGGCCCGCGCCGAGATGCCCGCCGGTCACCGAGACCGCGTCGATCGTCTCCTGCCGCAATTCGTCGGCGACCTGGCGTAGCTGGCTGGGGTCAAGCTGCCGCAAATGCGCTGGGGTCTTGATGCGGTCCAGGAGCGGCGTCTTGCTGGCAGCGGTCACGATGAATCTTCCGATAGTTGATGCTTAATCTTCCCCGGGGCGCTGGTTCCAGCGCCGGCGCCCGGCCGCGAATCCGGCTGCTTATAGGGAAGTCAGCCTGCAAACGCCAGCATAGCGCGCCCGGTTCCAATATCCGAGTAACATAAATGGTTTTCCTGTCAAGCACTTACGCCTGTTGCAGTGCGGGGGAAGCCGGGTAGGCAAATAGGTGAATCTGTGTTACAGGGTGGGTAATCGGTCAGTCCCGCTGCCGGTTCCGCTTTGGCTGCGCTGCAATAATGCCTCGCGTGCCCCTCGTCGGACCGCTGTTGCCGTGGGGGCAGATTCGGTTCGGTATGGCCGAGTGGCGCGCTAGGGGATGGCCGATTGCGGTGCTCCCGGTGGGAATGAGCGTCAACGGACTCGACGTCAGAATTGATGGTGAACATGAAAGTAGTCTTGGCACAGCCGCGCGGCTTCTGCGCCGGGGTCGAGCGGGCCATCGACATTGTCGAAAAGGCCTTGGAGACCTATGGCCCGCCGGTCTATGTCCGGCACGAGATCGTGCATAACCGCCACGTGGTCGATTCGCTGCGTGCCAAGGGCGCCGTGTTCGTCGAGGAGCTCGACGAGGTGCCGGAAGGCAAGATCGCCATCTTCAGCGCCCACGGTGTCAGCAAGGTGGTCGAGAGCGACGCCGAATCGCGCCACCTCCAAGTGATCGACGCCACCTGCCCCCTCGTCTCCAAGGTCCATGTCGAGGGCCGCCGCTATGCCTCCCAGGGGCGCGAGGTGGTGCTGATCGGCCATGCCGGCCATCCGGAGGTCGAAGGCACGATGGGCCAGGTGCCGGGCGGCGTGCATCTGATCTCCACCGCCCGCGAGGTCGACGGCTTGACGGTCAAGGACCCGGAGAAGCTGGCCTACGTCACCCAGACGACCTTGTCGGTGGACGACACGCGCGAAGTGATCGACGCGCTGAAGCGCAAGTTCCCCGCCATCGTCGGCCCGGACACCAAGGACATTTGCTACGCCACGCAGAACCGCCAGCGCGCGGTGCGCGAGCTGGCGGAACAAGTCGACATGATCCTGGTTATTGGCGCGCCGAATTCTTCCAATTCCAACCGTTTGCGCGAGATTGCCGAGGAATTGGGTGTGAAGAGCCACCTGATCGAAAATGCCGGCCAGCTCGACCCGAAATGGCTGGAGGGCGTGGGATCGGTGGGCGTCACCGCCGGCGCCTCGGCGCCTGATGTTCTGGTTCAGGAAGTGGTCGCCAAGCTGCAGCAACTGAACCAGGTCCAACTGAGCTTCATGGAGGGCATCGCGGAGAACGTGAAGTTCCGCCTGCCGCCGCAGCTCGAAGTGAAAGATCGTTCACCCGCCGCTCAATAAGCGCGGGCAAGAAGAAGAAAAGGAGCAGATTTTGGCCGTTCCCCTTCGACAGATGATTGGCGTTGGCGCCTATGTGGTGAAGCAGCATTTGCTGGGCCGCAAGCGCTACCCCCTGGTGCTGATGCTGGAGCCGCTGTTCCGCTGCAACCTGGCCTGCGCCGGCTGCGGCAAGATCGACTATCCGGCGGAGATCCTGAACCAGCGCATCTCCGTCGCCGACGCCCTGAAGTCGGCCGAGGAATGCGGCGCGCCGGTCGTCTCCATCGCCGGCGGCGAGCCGCTGCTGCACAAGGAACTGCCGGAGATCGTCGACGGCCTGATCAAGCAAGGCCGCTTCGTGTACCTCTGCACCAACGCGCTGCTGATGGAAAAGAAGATGGGCGACTACAAGCCGTCGCCCTATTTCACCTGGTCGGTGCATCTGGACGGCAGCAAGGACGAGCACGACAAGTCCGTGTGCCAGCAAGGCGTCTATGAAAAGGCGATCGAGGCGATCAAGAAGGCGAAGGACGCCGGCTTCCGCTGCAACATCAACTGCACTTTCTTCGACGGCACCGATCCGGAGCGCGCCGCGCGCTTCTTCGACGACGTCATGGCGATGGGCGTCGACGGCATCACCGTCTCGC
>DASZQC010000004.1:0-12927 GCA_035549815.1 Dongiaceae bacterium | reverse complement strand
TGGTGCGGGCCAGCGCGTCGATCGTCTGGGCCGCGTCGGCGCGAACGCCCAGCAGGCTGGCGCTGCCGGCCGCCCGCGCGCGTGCCAGATGGTGCTGCACCGCATCGGTCATCGCCACGATCTGCTCGATCGCCACGGCACGGTCGATGTCGCTCTCGGATTCGATCTCGTTGCGCAGGACCGCCAGGGGCGTCTTCAGCGCATGCGCCAGATCGCCGGCCTGGGCGCGCGCACGGTCGATCAGGTTGTGGTGATGATCCATCAATGCATTCAGCTCATGCGCCAGCGGTTCGATCTCGGCCGGCGCGTCGTCGTTCAATCGCTGCCTGGTGCCGGCGCGAATGGCCGCCAGCCCCTGCTTGATCTTGTCGAGTGGCCGCAGGCCGATCCGCACCTGCAGGACCAGGGCGGTGACCAGGCCGACGCCGAGCACGACGAGCGTCACCGAAAAGATGCGGGAGAATTGCGCCGCCGCCGCCAGGACCGGGCCGAGGTCAGACGCCACCGAGAACGTCACATGCTTCTGCGCGCCGCCGAAATCCAGCACCCGCTGAGCGATGCGCAGCCGCTCCGACCGCGGTCCGCTGATTTCCCGGAACGCGATCTGGCCCGGCTGCAGATCCTGCCGCGGACTCGGCAGCCGCGCGTCCCACAACGACCGCGACCTGAGGACCGGCTCGCCCGCCACCTCGATCTGCCAGTAGTAGCCGGATAGTTGCCGGCTATAGCGCGGCATGTCCGGCTGCCGCGCCAGGATCAAAGCGCCGTCGGGCGCGATCTGGAGCTCCGCCGCCAGATCGTCGACGCGGTCGACAAGATCCGCGTCGATGCCGTTGCGCAGATGCAGATTGAACAAAGCCGTCAGCACGACATAGGCGGCCAGCAGAGCTGCCCCGCACAGCAGCGATGCGCCGACAAGAAGACGGAAGGTGAGTGAGTTCCGCTTCGGCAGCAGAGAGCGTGCCCCGGCCAAATCAGCGAGACTCTAGATCGCCATCGGCGCGCATCCGGTAACCCTGGCCGCGGACCGTTTCGATGACTTCCGCGCCCAGCTTCTGCCGCAGGCGCCGGACGAACACCTCGACAGTATTCGAATCGCGATCGAAATCCTGCGCGTAGATGTGCTCGATGATCTCCGCGCGGGGCACGATCCGGCCGGCGCGCAGCATCAGGAAATGCAGCAGCCGCTGCTCGAAAGCGGTCAGGACAACCGGCACACCCGCCCGCGTGACCGTGCTGGTGCGCGTATCGAAGGCGATGGAGCCGCAGGTCAGGACGGGGTCGGCGCGGCCGGCGCTGCGGCGGATCAGGGCGCGGATCCGTGCCAGCAACTCGGCCATATGGAACGGCTTGACCAGATAGTCGTCGGCGCCGGAATCGATGCCGGCGACCTTGTCGGACCACATGTCGCGCGCGGTCAGGATGAGGACCGGCATGGTCCGCCCGGCGGCGCGCCATTTGCGCAGGACATCCATCCCGGACATCGCGGGCAAGCCGAGGTCGAGAACGACCACGTCCAGTTCCGAAGTTTCGCCCAGGAAGTGGCCCTGTTCGCCATCTAGTGCGCTCTCGACCACATAGCCCGCGCCGCGCAGGGCGCCGGTCAACTGACGATTCAGGTTCGGATCGTCCTCGATCACCAACACGCGCATGATGCTTACTGGATCTGCTGGTCGTCGACGGACAAGAGCGCGAGAGAACCGGCGTCATAGCGGGCCTTGCGCACGCGCCCGTCTTCCGTCCTGACGCTCACATCGTAGGTCAGACGCTTGGTGTCGTCGCGCATCAGTTTGGCGCCGATCACCTTGCCGCCGAGCTGCTGCTCAGCCGTGTCGTAGACCACATCCAAGGGCTGGATCAGCCCGGTTTCCTTCAGGCTGAGCACGGAACTGGGATCGGTGATCTCCGTGGCCGGGGCGCCGGCCGCTGCACTGCTGGCATTTGCCGCGCCGGTCGCGCTGTTGCCACCGGCATTGCTGTTGCTGGAATTCCCGCCGGCATTGCCATTGCCGTTTCCACCGGCGTTGCTGTTGCCGCCGGAGTTTCCCCCGGCGTTGCCGCCGCCCGAATTTCCGCCTGAATTACCGCCGCCGTTGCCACCGCCCGAATTTCCGCCGGAATTACCGCCGCCGTTGCCGCCGCCATTCCCCCCGCCGTTGCCGCCGGAGTTCCCGCCGCCGTTGCCGCCGCCATTCCCCCCGCCGTTGCCGCCACCATTACCGCCGCCGTTGCCGCCATTTCCGGCGGCATAAGCGTGGCTGGTTGCGAAACAGGTGAGAACGGATTCGACGGCCAGGACGCTGGCAAACAACCACGCCGCCGCAAGAACGATCTTGCGGCCCCGTATGAGGCGCGATGTGGCTGACATGGACATGTGAATCCTCAGCCCAATTTATACGTTAGGAAAGCTGAACGGGACCTGAACGTGCCGCGATCAACTCTCACCATGGTAAGTCGCTTTATCCGTTGCCGGGGCCGAGCATTTCTTCGCGAAATCAAGCGCATCGCCCGGTTCGCCACGGCCGCCAACCTAGCTCTTCAACATTACCCTACTACAATGCCAGCAAGCGTGCCTCGGCACCAGTTCAAGGCGACGTGGCGGGATCATTCCACCATGTTCGACGTGGGTCCAGGTCCCCGGAATGTCACATCATGTTTCCGAAAAAACCCAACAAATACAATATATTAAATCACCTGACCGCTGCTCCGGTTCATGCGTGGTTCAGACGGCGATTGCTAGCGTGGCCCTCATTAACAGCCAATGAGGTTCACAAATGAAACCCTCTCTTCGCTACATGATCGCGTCGCTGCTGATTGCCGCGGTCAGCCCCATGGCCTTGGCCGCGCTCGATCTGGAGCAGGCCGCTTATGCCAAGAACGGCAATGGCGGCGGCAACGGCGGCGGGAACGGAGGCGGGAATGGCGGCGGCCACGGCGGTGGCAATGGCGGCGGCAATGGCGGGGGTCACGGCGGTGGCAATGGCGGACAAGCCAACGGCCATGCCAAGGCCGACAAGGCCGCTCTGAGCGATGAAGATGCCGACACGCCGACCGGCAAACCAGGCAAGACCGCCAAGCTTGGGGTCGAAGAGGAAGACGATGACGGTTCCCTCGCGCCGAGCGCCCTGGGCAAGCTGAACGGCGTCCTGCATGCGTCGCCACAAGCGATCGCCAATGCCAGCGTGAATTCGCCGATCGGCATGGCGCGGGAGTTCGGCCTGGCGCTCTCGGACTTCGTCAACACGCCGGAGGAGGATCCGGAGGCGGACCCGGAAGCCGAGGCGGAGGAAGATCCGGTCACGGTCGAGGATCTGGGCGCCTTGATGGCCGGCATGACCAACAAGCCAGTGACCGCGGCCCAGGTTCAGGCGGTCGCCGACCGGCTGGCTGCGGACGATCCGGAGAACGAAGCGCTGCAGGACATCGATCCGGACCTGGCGCAGGACATCGCCGACGAGGCCAACGCGATCCACGGCTTCGACACGACCGACGAAGATTCCGAACAGGATGACGACGATGCGGAGGCCGAGGTCGCCCTGGAATAGGACATCACGAATCTTCCCAAACTGAGATGGCGACGGCGCGGAGACAGGTTCTCCGCGCCGTTTCCTTTGGCGATCCATTCAGGCTGCGTTCAGGTCTGCTGACGTAGTCTGCTGACGTTATATTGAAGCCGGGGTATCGAGTGCCCCCAAGCGCCGATGCCCAAGCCGGCGGCCTCCATCAGCCCGAGGTCGCCGGCTTTTATTTTTGCGCCATCTCTCTCGGTTCTCGCGGCACACCGATGTGCGCCACCATTACGGCGTGGGCGTGTCCGCCGTCTGCTGCATCCCGGCCTCGCCATGCGCTTTCGCCAGCAGCTTCAGCGTCTCCAGATTCTGCGCCGCGCCGTAATGATAGGTCGGGCTGGCTTCCATCGCCTGCGTGAAGAAGCGCTGCGCCTCCTGATGCTGGCCGCGCAGCATGGCGACATAGCCGACATTGTTCAGCGCGTCGGCGCGTTCCGCGGCTTGCAGCCCGGCCAACGCCTCGTCATAGCGGCCCTGCCAGGCCAGCGCGATGCGCAAGTTGGACCGCGCCGTCTCCAGCGTCGGATCCTTGCCGATCGCCTGCTCGAAGGCGGCAGCCGCCTCGGCGTAGCGGTGCTGCAGCAGCAGCGACATGCCCATATTGTTCAGGATCGCCGCAGAGCCGGGATTGGCGGCCAGAGCGTTCTTGTAGGCAGTCTCCGCGTCGCTCCAACGCTTCTGCTCGTCGTGCGCGCGCCCAAGGCCGGTCCACGCGCGCCAAAGCTTCGGATCGGCGGCAACCGCATGCTCAAGCTGCGCCGTCGCCTCCGCCCTGTTGCCGAGGGCCAGCAGCGCCAGACCCAGGCCCTGCGATGCCAGGGCTCGATAGGCCGGATCGGACTTGATGGCGTCGAACTGCGCCATGGCGTCTTGCGGGTGTCCCAGGCCCAACAATATCTCCGCCATCACATAGCGCGCGCGCGGCGTCTCCGCCGTCGCCCTGTCGAGATGCACCAGGCGCTGCGAGGCGAGCTGGAACCGGCGCGCCGCGATGTCCGCTTCTGCCACGGACAAGGCCGCTTCCTGCGACTGGGCGGAGGCGCGCAAGGTCTCTTCGCTGACCTGCGGAGCCGCGGTGGCGCAGCCCGCCAAGGCGAGCAGCGCCGCGAGCAACAAGACCCGACCCGGCTTCTTGGACATCATCTTTGCCCCCTCTTCCAATCTGTTCCGGCTTTCGGCCATCTATTGTCTCGAAAAATCGTCAACCTCGGGGAAGTAGCCGAACGGTGTCGGCGTCATCGCCGGCACCGCGGCGATCTGGTTTCCCGGCGAGCCCTGAATCTTTGAAAGGCCCTGGTCCGCCGGCAGATTGTGCGCCTGTAGCAGCGCATGCGCGTCCGGGTTCGCCTGCCCTTCCATCAAGGCGAACAAGGCGCGAAACAAGGCAAAGCGCGTATCCTCGCCCGCCAATGGATCGGTACTCGCCGCCGGCCGCGCCGGTTCGAGCGCTTGCGGCGGCGCTTCGAGCGGCAGATTCGTCAGCAGCATCTGCACGCCCGGCGCGACGCGCATCAGGCGGCCCGCCGGCCGCACCAGGGTGACGTGCTCCGACAGGCGCACGCTGGCCTGTGGCTCCTGGATTGCGCCGATCTGCATCGGCAATCGAGCCGGGTTCCCGCCGTCATCCCGGGCCAGCGCCAGATTTGCCGCGACGATCGGCCTGCCGCTCCCGACGGCGACCGCGCGCTCCAACAGGTCGGCGGCACGCGCCTTGTCGCCACGGACCAGATAGGAATAGCCCCAGTTGTTGAGCGCGGCGACGGAGTCCGGATCGATCTGCAGCGCCGCGGCGTGATAGCGGTCGGCGAGGTCGAATCGCTTCATCTCGCCATAGGCCACGGCCAGCAGGGTGAGCGCGCGCGCATTGTCCGGGTCATTGCTGACCACCTTGGTCAGTGCATCGGCGGCGAGGCCGAGCTGCCCGGCCATGATCATGGCCTTGCCGCTCTCCACCGGATCGGACGTGTCGAACTGGCGGCCGTCCATCGCCATGACCGGCCGCATCCCGGATTGCGTCTCTGGCGCAAAGCCCGCACAGCCCGCCAGTGCGCAAGCCGTTGCGATCATGCCCAGTGTCATTCGCGCTCGCGACATCTTTCCCTCCACCGCCCGCTCAACGCTGCAGAATCACGCGATAGATGCGGATCGCGACCGGCAGCAAAATGACGATCAGCATCGTCGGAAACACGAAGAAGCCCAGCGGTATCGCCAGCTTCACCGGCAATGCCTGGGCCTTGGTCTCGGCGCGCAGCATGCGCATCGCCCGCATGTCGTCGGAATAGAGGCGCAGCGCGTCGGCGACGCTGGTGCCCAGCTCCTCCGATTGCAGCAGCAGCGTCACCATCGACCTGACCTCGTCGATGCCCATGCGCTCGGCCAGGTTGCGCAGCGTATCGGCGCGCGTGCCGCCGGCGCGCAATTCCAGCGACATCATCGAGAAATTCTCGGCCAGCGCCGGATGCGCGTGGCCGATTTCCTGGCCGACGCGATTGATCGCGGCGTCCAGGCTGAGCCCGGCCTCGACGCTCACGACGAGCAGGTCGAGCGCGTCCGGAAATCCGTCGCGATATTGCTGCTGCAGCGAGCGGGTGCGCATCACCAGCCAGTAATCGGGCAAATAGAACGCCGCCGCCGCGATTGCCAGGCCAAGCAGCGGGACGATCTGATCCGGCAACCGTGCGGAGATGATCGGCGCTGCCAGGGCGAACAGCACCACGAACAGGGCTGCCATGCCGATGCGCGCCGCATAGTAGAAGCCGATGGCGGACGGCCGGTGAAAGCCGGCGCCGACCAGCCTGCGCCGCAACAGCGAGATTTTGCTCATGTCCGCCGGCATCAGACGGCGGATGACGGGCGAGCCCCTCGCCGCCTCTTCCAGATAGCTCAGCGATTCCGGCGATGCGCCCCGGTCGTGCGGCAAGACGAGGTCGCCGCCCATGCGCCGGCGCACAATCGTGTTGCTCGACAGCAGCGCGCTCAGGCCATAGACCCCCAGGGCGACGGCCAGGAACACCGCGGCCATAAACCCCAGGCCCAGCGCATCGTCGGATGGAATGCCCAGCAGCTCCAGCAGGCTGTTCATCGATGCACCCGACTACACACGGAAGTTCACCATGCGGTACATGGTGATGATGCCGACCACCATGAGGAAGAAGCCGACGCCGAGGACCGGCCAGAAAAACGGATCGGCCGACACCTCGGAATAGTATCCCGGCCGCAACAGGCTGATGGCGCCGATCATGATGAACGGGAGCACCGACAGAATGAAGGCGGACAGGCGACCCTCGGCGGACAAGGCGCGAACCTTCGCCCGCATCCGCGTCCGTTCGCGGATGACCCGCGACAGGCTGTTCAGCACCTCCGCCAGATTGCCACCCACCTGCATCTGGATCATGACCGCGACGACCAGGAAGCGCAGATCGTTGACGCCGACCCGCCGTGCCATGTTGGAGAGCGCATCGTCGAGATTGAGGCCATAGGTCATCTCGTCGACCACCAGGCCGAACTCGGTCGCGATCGGGTCGCGCATTTCGCGCGCGACCATCGCGATGGAGGTCGAGATGGGGTGTCCGGCCCGCAGGCTGCGCACCACGATGTCGATGGCGTCCGGCAATTGCTGGACGAGCCGTTTCATGCGCGACCGCCGGCTGAGCATCAGGATCACGAGGGGCATGGCGACACCGATGGCGAGGCCGCCGGCGCCCGCCACGATCCCCGAGCGGGTCGCCAGCATCAGCGCCGCACCGATCGCCCCGCCCAGCGCCACCATGGCGATCAGGACCCGCTGCGGCGAGCTGTTCACGCCGGATTGCGCCACCAGCAGGAGGAACCATTCGACTGGATTGCGTGCATGGTCGCTGGCCGGCACTGGGCGTTCGCGCTGCAGGCGGATCATCACGTCTTGGCGTTTCGCGCCGCCGACCAGCATCCGCAGGCGCCGGTTCGGCGACGTGGCGGAGCCGCCCGATCCGCTCAGCAGATAGAACAGGCCTTCGACCAGCAGCAGGACACTGAGAAAGATGGCGCCATAGAACAGATATGTGACATATACCGGCATCGGCGACCTATCCCAGCACGCGGTCGGGATCGAAGGCCCGCGCCGGCACCTCGATGCCGCGGGTCTGGAATTCCGGCATGAAGCGCGGCCGGACGCCGGTGGCACGGAACTCGCCGTGGACGGTGCCGTCGCTGTCGGTCCGGCGGCGCACGAAGCGGAAGATCTCCTGCAACTGGACCACTTCGCCCTCCATGCCGGTGATCTCCGCCAGGCTCACCAGCCGCCGGCGACCGTCGCTCAGGCGCTGGAGCTGCAGCACGACATGCAGGGCCGAGGCGATCTGCGTGCGCATGGAGCGCTGCGACAAATCGAGGTCCGCCATGCCGATCATCTGCTCGATGCGGCTGAGGGCGTCGCGCGGCGTGTTGGCGTGCACCGTGGTCATCGAGCCGTCATGGCCGGTATTCATCGCCTGGAGCATGTCGAACGCCTCGCCGCCGCGAACCTCGCCGACGATGATGCGGTCGGGCCGCATGCGGAGCGCGTTCTTCACCAGCTCGCGCTGGCGGATCTCGCCACGGCCCTCGACATTGGCGGGCCTGGTTTCCATGCGCGCGACGTGGATCTGCTGCAATTGCAGTTCCGCCGCGTCCTCGATGGTGATGATGCGCTCCCGCCCATCGATATAGCGCGACATGGCGTTGAGCATGGTCGTCTTGCCGGAGCCGGTGCCGCCGGAGATCAGGACATTCATCCGGCACTGCACGATACCGCGCAGCAGCATCATGACCTCTTCGGTGATGGTGCCGTTGGCGATCAGGCTTTCCAGCGTATAAGGTCGCGCCGCGAACTTGCGGATCGACATCAGCGGGCCGTCGATCGCCACCGGTGCGATCGCCACGTTGACGCGCGAGCCGTCGGGCAGGCGCGCATCGACCATCGGCTGCGATTCATCAACCCGCCGGCCGACCGCCGAGACGATCTTGCCGATGATGCGCAGCAGATGCCGTTCGTCCTGGAAGATGACCGGCGTCAGCTCCAGCCGTCCGGCGCGCTCGACGAACACCTGCCGGTGCGTGTTGACCAGGATGTCGTTGACCGTGGTGTCCTTCAGCAGCGGCTCCAGCGGACCCAGGCCGATCATCTCGTCGATCACATCGTCGGTGATCTGCGCCTGCTCACGCTGGTTGAGCTGCACCCGGTCGGCCTTCAGCAGCTTGGTGATCAGGCTGCCGGTCTGCTCGCGGAAGGCCTCGGGCGGCAGCTTCTCGATGGCGGCCAGGTTGATCTCTTCGAGCAGGCGCTGGTGCAGACGCACCTTGACCTCGGTATAGAGACGGTTGGCGGCATCCTGTTCGGCCTGCAAGGCATCGGGGGCTACGGCCGGACCGGCCGCCGGCGCGGGCGCGGCCTCGTCGGGGCGTGGGCTGGTCAGGCGGGTGAAGCGGCTCAGCATGCTCATTTCCGTGCCCCACCGTCCCGTTTCAGCACGTCTTGCACCAGCCGTCCGATCTGCTTCTCCGCACCGCTGCCGGCATGGAACTTGCCGATCGGCATGCCGTGATTGGCGGCCTCGGAGAACAGGCGATAGTCGCTGGGCACGAAGTAATCGATCTTGCGGCCGAGCGCGCGCTCGATCTCGCGCACCTTCAGGCCCGGCCGCCACCAGGACCGGCGATAGCGGTTGAGAACGACCGAGAGCGGCGCCCGCGCCGCGCTGGTCTCCTTGATCTGCTCCAGGAACAGGTGCGCCTGCTTCACCGCCACGACGGTCGATTGCAGGGTGAGATAGATCCGGTTCGATCCCGCCAGGACGTCGACAAACCAGCGGGTCCAGTTCAGCGGCAGGTCGACGACCACGCAATCATAGATGTCGCACACCAGCGCCATCAGATGCCCGACCACATCCGCCGGCACCGAATCCGGATTCATGCTGCCGTTCGGCGCGGCGATGACGTCGAATCCGGCCGGATGGTGCGTGGTCATGGCGGCCAGCAGCTCCGCATCCAGCCGATGGGGCGAGCGCACGACCTCGGCGATATCCAGCAGCGGCTCGGCATCCAGATGCAGCCAAGCGGCACCGCCTTGGAAGTCGAGGTCGATCAGGCAGATGCGCCGCTTCGGCTGGCCGCGCCGCGTGCGCGCCAGCTCGAACGCGGTCTGGATGGCGAGCGAGGTCGCGCCCATGCCGCCGGAGCGATGCACGAAGCTCAGCACCTGGCACTCGTGCTGCGGCCGTTCCGCGCCGGCGCGGGATCGCATGCGGACGGACTGGATGATTTCCAGCACGTCGTCATGGACGATCGGCTGCGGCAGGAAGTCGGCGACGCCGAGCCGGATGAGCTGGCGCAACGCATCGACGCTGACATTAGGCGCGGTGACGACGACGATGGGCCGCGCTTCGCCGCCCAGGATGCGCCGCAGAGAGGCCATGTCCTGCTTGTTCTCCAGGTCGAGATCGGCGATGAGCACGTCCTGCGGTCCCAGCCGGTCCAGGCGCCGGTCGTCCAGCCGGCCGCGCACGATGCCGATCTCGAACTGCGAGGCGCCGGCGAATGCGGTGCGCAGATCGTGCTCCGTCTCGGCGGATTGCACGATGGCCCTGATCCTCGTTTCAGTCACAGCGTTCACGTTCCTGCCTCGACATTTCAAATCCGCGCGCCCCGACGCCTTCACGGCGCCAGACGGCTCAAATCCTCTCCGGTCATGGTCACGGTGAAGGGCGGCAGCGTGACCGGCCCCAGGCCGAGCAGATCGCCCACGACAAAAAGCGGAACCTGCAGGTCGGTCAGTTGCAGCGTGATGGTCGGCACCGGTCCGCCCGGCCGCCCGGCAAAGCCCAGCCCCGTGTGGCTGTAGGTGATGCTGACATTCGTCGGCCGGATCTCCGGATAGCGGTCGCACATGCCGGCTTCGGCATCGTCGATGCCGGTCGGATCACAGGCGTTGTCACAGGGAGGCGTGGCGGCGCTGCGCCCAAAAATCAGGCATTGCATGGCGGCCGCCACATAGTCGCCGCTGTCCGTGCCGTTGCAGGTTCCGGCACTGCCGGTGCTGTTGGTCCCGGTGCAGGTGACATCATAATCCGTGGTCCAGGCGCTGCCCGGCGTGCCATCGTCGGTCAGGGTCGACAGCGCACCCCATACCGGATCGGACACCGCCGCCAGCCGCGCGCCAAGCTGCGCCGCCTTGGCCGCGCTGTTGTACTGCCAGAGCATGTTGCCGAACTCGACCAGCCCGAACGTCAAAAGCAGGAACAGCAGCGCGACGATGGTGAATTCCACCGTCGTGGTGCCCGTCTCGTCCTGCCGGAACCGGTGGAGAAGGGGCCGCACGGCATCACTCCCTGATCACGCGCTGCTCGTGCGCGGCATCGACGGAGATTGCATCGAATCCGAGCGCCGAAAGAAACCCGACATCGGCATAGTCGAACGTGGTCGTTACCTGCACGACCTCGATATCGGCGGCCCCGCGATAGAGCGGGTTGCCGCTGCCGTCGTCATTGGCGACTTCGTCGACGCTGAAGCCGACGTCCTCCGCGACCCAGCCGTCGACGCGGGCCTCGCCCGTGCCGTCGATAGTGGCGGTGACCGCCAGGTTGGCGGCCTTGTCCTGGTTGGTCGCGTCGTTGGGATCGAGCCGCGCCAGATAGCGCCCGGCATCGCGCAGGCCTTCAAGCACCAACTGGTACTGGTAGAGGAAGCGGCCGAACTCCGTCATGCCCAGTCCGAGGAACAGCAGGAAGGGCGCCATCAGCGTGAATTCGATGAAAGCGGCCCCCGCGTCATCCCGCAGCAGCCGGGGGGCCGCGCCGCCCACAACCCGCCAACGATGTCCCTTGCAAGGCTTCATCGGTAAAGCTGCACGATATCGTGGACGACCTCGTCGTCGACGCCCGGCTTCACGATATCGACCATCTCGACATAGAGCGTGTCGTCCTCGTCAGTGTGGCCCGTGCCGGGCAGCTTGGTCATCGGTTCGGTAATGAACATCTTCAGGAAGGTCAGGGCCGGAATCGTGTCGCCGGAACCGCCCTTGAGCCCGGCCGCCGTGCAGTTCAGCACCGCCGCGTAGATGATGCGCCGGTCGACCTCTTCGTTCGGCGCGGCGCCGCACCGATCGGCCGCCAATGTCGTATTGCCGTTCTCGCCCCCGACCGACGACTTGTTGGGAATCTGATTGTTGTCGATTTCCCAGCGATAGACCTCGTAGCGGCTGGGCAGGTTGCTGTTGCTCCATCCATTCGGCGGCGAATCGTTGGCGACGCCGTCGCGATTGCCGTGGTTGAGGTCCCAGTATTTCTCGAAACCGGTGGCCGTGGCCGAGCCCACGACCACCCCCCAGTCACCGTTGCCCATGCGATTGGCGCCGATGGAACTGTCGATCGGGAAGCCCATGGCCTTTGCCGGCGAGCTGGTGTCGAGGCTGGCGTTGCAGGGATTGCCGCCTCCGCCGCCACCTCCACCATTGCCCTTGCCGTTTCCGCCGCCACCGCTCTTCAAGTATCCCTTGGTGACGTTCTTTGCGGGACGAAAGTCGGCGCTGCTCTTCCAGCTTCCGGGAACGCCGCTGTCGTACAGGTCAAATCGCACATTGATCGCCCGGTGCACCGAATTGGTGCTGCCGGTCTTCTTCAGGGCGATGATCCGCCGTTTCTCGGCAACGCTGTCGAACTGTTCGGTGAAGTAGGACAAAGAGCTGTCGGTCGCCTCGAACGGGTTGCACATGAAGAGCGGTGTGAACTTGCAGACCGCTTGCGTGAAGCCCGCCACCGCCGTGGCGCCGGCGGGAGCCGTGTCTTCGCCGCCGACCGCTGTCGCGAACATGTTGGCAATGTCGCGGCGGTCAGCGCCTTCGATCTTGACCTCGACGAAGCGCGCCTCGTCCGGCGTATCCGCCACATGATCAGCGGTGATCGGCTGATCGTCGTCCGGAAGTTCCTTCAAAAAGGTGCGCGTTAAGGCCGTGGGATCGATCGCGCCGTCGCCCGTTCCGAACGTCTGGCTGTTCTGGACGAGATTGTCCATCGCGCGGTTGGCGCGCGTTTCCGCGTCTGCATTGCCATCCAGCTCCGCCGCGCCGGCCAGGGCAATGGCGTCGGCCGCCGATTGCAGCTCCGTATCCAGCGTGAACAGCCGGCTGCCGTCGATCACCAGAGCGGCGAAGCCCAGGAACACGCTGAGCGCAATCGAGACATAGATCAGCGCGGCGCCGCTTTCGTCCCGCGCCAGGCGCCGGCTGAAACTCTCGACCCGCTTCTTAGGATCTCTCGCATTCATGGTCTGCTCTCAACCACATCTCGTCGGTCCGGCTATTGCGCGCCCGTCCCACTGCCGGAGAGCACATCGCTGGTGCGCATTT
>DASZQC010000003.1:0-2301 GCA_035549815.1 Dongiaceae bacterium | reverse complement strand
ATTTGGTGTCCTCCGGCCCCTCCGCCGCCGCCTTCAGGAAGTCGTCGGCCGACATCGCACCCTGGAAGTGCTTCACCAGTTGCACCTGCCAGTTGTTCGGGTCGTCGTGCGGTTGCAGCACGTCCTTCAGCGCGGCCTGGGCTTCGTCCGCCTTGCCGGCCTTGGTCAGGGCAATCGCCAGCATCAGCGCGGAGCCGATGTCGTGCACGTCGTTCTTGCGGGCCGCTTTCAGCGCGGCGATGGCGTCGGCATCGCGACCTTGCGCCAGCAAGCCGGCGCCGAGGGCAAAGGCCGGACCCGGATCGTCGTCGGTCTCGGTCATCGCCTTACGCAGATCCTTTTCCGCCTCGTCCAGGTGGTGGCCTTCGTTCATGGCAAAAACCGCGCGCATCATCTGCGCCCAGGTCGCTTTCGGGTCTTCCTTCATGATGCGGCGCAAATCGTTGCGCGCCGGCTCCGGCTGGCCGATGCGGAAGCGCACCATGGCGCGGCTATAGAGCGCGTGCGGGTATTTGTCGGCGTAGGTCAGCATCTCGTCATAGGCGGACAAGGCGGCCCGATGCTGGCCGGCGCAGGCCATGGCGTCGGCCCATTCCATGCGCACCGTGGCCTCGCCGCCCAGGCGGTCCCAGGACCGGCGGAACAAATTGGCGGCGTTCTTGCACTCACCGCCCAGCGCCAGCAACTGCGCCTGGATGATCTGCAGCTCACCGAATTCCGGGAACTTGTTGCGGAACTCGATCACATCCTTCACCGCCTCTTGCAGGGCGACGCTGTGGCCCAGGCCGTCCTCCTGCACGATGTCGATGCGCACGCTGCGCAATTCGCGCGATTCCGGATGCTTGGCGATCAGCTTGTCCAGCTCGGTCAAAGCGGCCTCGCTGCCGCGCGCCTTGTGCAGCGCGATCAGCCAACGCACGTCGAGCTCCACATCATCGGGACGCTCCTGCCGCAGCTTGTCGAGATGCGCGATCAAGCCCTCGTCCTTCTCGGCATAGAACTTGTTGGTGCCGGCGCCGCTGAGGCGCGCGCCCTTGTCGTTGGCCAGGATCGGCCGCACGCGATCGAGGAAGCCGGAGACCGGGTTGCCCAGCTCCATATATTGCAGGCGCCACGGCCAGCCCTTGGGGCGGATGTCGCCGACCATCTGCTGGCGCAGCGTGTAGGCGACCGGGCCGCGGGTGACGATGGCGACGACCTTCCAGCCGCCATTGCCGTCGGAGACCATCAAGGGCGAGCCGGAGGAGCCCGGGCGGCCGAAGCAGGTGGTGCTCCACAGCGCCACTTCAATCTGGCCGTAGATGGCGCAATTGTCGTCGTCGAACAGATGCGAGATGCCGGATTCCGGCGGGCCGCTGACGCCGCGCGCCGGCATCAGCTCGGCTTTCTCCATCAGCTTCTCAGTGGTGATGCCTTCGACCACCAGCGGCACATAGCCCTTCGGCCCTTCGCCCAGGCACTTCTCGAGTTTCAGCACCGCCCAATCTTCGGAAAAGTTCTCCCAGTCGGCCTTGCGCTTGCCGTCGAGATCGTCCGGCTTGGGGAACAGGTACTGGCCCCAGGCCACCGGGATCGCCTTGGTGGAATCCAGGATCTGCGACAGCTTCTGCATGTCGTTGGCCTTGCGGACCTTGGTCTGGTCGCGGATCGGGCCGATGATGAACTCGATCTTGCTCTTCATCGGCAATTCGTTCGTCTCGTTGTCCGGATCCATCGGATCGATGACGTGACGCGCCGTCATGATGTAGCACTCGCCGATCAGGAAGGCGGTGCCCCAGCTTTCGTAATTGGGCTCGTTCTTTTCCGCCTTCACGCGGTCGGGATGCTTCACCACCAGATTGCCGATGCCGAGGCGATCGTCGCGGCGGATCAGCTTCAAATCGGGGTCCAGCTTCAGGATGTTTTCGAGGACGGGATCCTGCGGGATGTATTCCGCCGCGGCGGGGCGCGCGGCGAAGCCGACGATCGCGAGCGTCAGCGCGAGCGCTGCCGCCAATGCCACGATCAGCGCGCGATCCAGGGGCAGCCGCTCGGCCGCGCCATAGGGATTGGTGAAAGCGTGCGAATGGGAAACGCGGTGGAGCGAGTTCATGGTTTCCGCCTCGGGGCTTAACGTAAATGGCCGATTAAGCAGGCTAGAGGCGGAATCCTAACAACCGGCTAATAATTGCCGGAAAGCCGCACAAATCCGGGGTTCTGCGGGCATCGGGACTTGCTCGACAAGCGGCTCGTAATCCTGAATATTTTCCCGGCCTGCCGCCGCCATCCTTAAGGGGTGGAAGCGGGGGGCCGGCTCTTAAC
>DASZQC010000002.1:0-14461 GCA_035549815.1 Dongiaceae bacterium | reverse complement strand
CATGATCGGCGGCTACGCCCAGCAGTCCTACGGCTTCAACTACTACGGCACCATCGGCACCAACCGCGACGAGTTCGTGATCGTGCGCAAGATGGCCAAGGTCGACTGGCTCGACCAAGCGCTGCCGGATCACGCCGGCTCGTAAGTGCCCGTAATGGAGAAGGATAATCGGGATGCCCTTCGCGACAGAACAGTTCTTCACCGTGTTCGAGAGCTACAACGCGGCGATCTGGCCGATGCAGATGGTCGCCTATGCTCTCGCCACCGCTGCTGCGCTGCTCAGCGTGCCGGAGGATCTGGGCCTGGCCGTTGCGGCGGCAATCATGCTCGCGCTTCTCGCAAGGCGCTGGATGTGGGCGTGGTCCCCGTTTGAGGCTGGGATGCACGAGGGAACCAGGAGAACGACATGAAGATCCGCGCGCAGATCGCGATGGTGTTGAACCTCGACAAATGCATCGGGTGTCACACCTGCTCGGTCACCTGCAAGAACGTGTGGACCAACCGCGAAGGTATGGAATACGCGTGGTTCAACAACGTCGAAACCAAGCCTGGCATTGGTTACCCGAAGGACTGGGAGAATCAGGAGCGCTGGAACGGCGGCTGGCGACGCAAGAGGAACGGCAAGATCGAGCCGAAGATTGGTGGCAAGTGGCGTGTGCTGGCGAAAATCTTCGCCAATCCCGACCTGCCCGAGATCGACGACTACTACGAGCCCTTCACCTTCGACTACGAACACCTGCAGAAGGCGCCAGAGCTCGAAGCCTTCCCGACTGCCCGGCCCCGCTCGCTCATCACCGGCGAGCGCATGCAGAAGATCGAATGGGGACCCAATTGGGAGGAAATCCTCGGCGGAGAATTTGCCAAGCGCTCGGCCGACGTCAACTTCGAAGGCGTGCAGAAGGAAATTTACGGCCAGTTTGAAAACACCTTCATGATGTACCTGCCGCGCCTGTGCGAGCACTGCCTCAACCCGGCCTGCGTCGCGGCCTGTCCCTCCGGCGCGATCTACAAGCGCGAGGAGGATGGCATTGTCCTCATCGACCAGGACAAGTGTCGTGGCTGGCGCATGTGCGTATCGGGCTGCCCCTATAAGAAAATCTACTACAACTGGTCGAGCGGGAAATCCGAGAAGTGCATCTTCTGCTATCCCCGCATCGAAGCGGGCCAGCCGACGGTGTGCTCCGAGACGTGCGTGGGGCGCATCCGGTACCTCGGTGTCGTTCTCTACGATGCCGACAGCATCGAGCGTGCGGCCAGCGTTGCAGACGAAAAAGAGCTGTACGAGGCGCAGCTCTCCATCTTCCTGGATCCCAACGATCCGGCGATTGTCGCGCAGGCCCGCGCGGATGGCGTGCCGGATCCATGGCTTGATGCCGCCAGGAAATCGCCGGTCTGGAAGATGGCGATGGAGTGGAAAATCGCGTTCCCCTTGCACCCGGAGTATCGCACGCTGCCGATGGTGTGGTACGTGCCGCCGCTTTCGCCGATTCAGTCCGCCGCCGAGGCCGGCAAGATGGGCAGCGACGGCGCCATGCCCGACGTGCGCTCCCTGCGCATCCCTCTCAAGTATCTCGCCAATCTGCTGACCGCCGGTGACGAGGAGCCGATCGCGCGTGGGCTCGAGCGTATGCTCGCGATGCGCGCCTACATGCGCGCCAAGACCCTGGACGGCGTCATCGACCAGAGCATCGCGCGCAAGGTCGGCCTATCCGATTCGCAAATTGAGGAGATGTACCAGATCATGGCCATCGCCAACTACGAGGACCGCTTCGTCATTCCCACGGTTCACCGCGAGCTGGGCGAGGATGCTTACGATCTGCGCGGGTCCTGCGGGTTCTCGTTCGGCAATGGGTGCTCGGATGGCCGCACCGATGTCGGCCTGTTCGGCACGCCACGCAAAAAAGCAAAGACACCGATGGAGGTTGCCTGATGCGCAAGACCCTAAAGGTGCTGTCGGCATTGCTGACTTATCCAACCGCGGACCTGCAGGCGGCGATCCCCGAAATGCGCGCTGCCCTCGATGCAGATGGGCGGCTGCCACAAAGCAATCGTGGCCGTGTCGACCGGTTGCTTCGCGAGCTTGCGGAGGGCGATCTGTTCGACCTGCAGGAGCGCTACGTGCTGCTGTTCGACCGCACGCGCTCTCTATCGCTGCACCTGTTCGAGCACGTGCATGGAGAAAGCCGCGATCGCGGGCAGGCCATGGTTGACCTGAAGGCACTCTATGAGCGGCATGGGCTGGTCATGAGGTCGGCCGACTTGCCGGATCACCTGCCACTGTTCCTCGAATTTCTCTCCGAGATCCACGAGGCCGAAGCGCGGGACCTGATCGCAGAGACGTCACATATCCTCGAGGCGATCCGCTTGCGCCTTAAGAAGCGGAAAGTGTCCTATTCGTCCGTGTTCTCCTGCGTGCAGGCCTTGGCCCATGCAAAGCCGCAGGACGGCATTGTCGACGCTCTCATGAGGGAGCCCGACGAAGACCCCAACGATCTCGCGGCGCTCGACGCGGCCTGGGAGGAAGAGGAAGTGCGGTTCGGGCCGAGCGCCGACGCCGCGTCCCAGTGCGGCAAGGACGGCCTAGTCGCCAAAGTGCGCGCCGCGCAGCGACCCGCGCCCGACATGTCGGCACCGGTCGTGAAACGACCAATCGTCACTTACACCCATTCGGGCCGTTCCTGAGAGGACGCCATGCGCGACGCTATCAATCACATCGTCTTCGGCTGGTATCCCTACCTGTGCCTGACCGTGTTCGTGCTGGGAAGCGTTCTGCGCTTCGATCGAGAGCAGTACACCTGGCGCAGCGGTTCGAGCCAGCTGTTGCGCCGGCGTCAGCTGATGTGGGGATCGAACCTGTTCCACGTCGGCATCCTGGTGATTTTCTTCGGTCATTTTGTCGGGTTGCTGAGCCCGATCTGGATCTTCGATGCCATCGGCATCTCGCACGGCTTCAAGCAACTGATGGCGATCGTGGTTGGTGGCATTGCCGGCGTGTTCTGCCTGATCGGCATCGCCCTGCTCACCCATCGGCGCCTGTTCGATGCACGCATCCGCGTCACCTCCTCGTTCGGCGACATCGCCATCCTGCTGATCCTGTTTGTGCAGCTCCTGCTTGGCTTGGCGACCATCCCCGTCTCCCTCGGGCACCTCGACGGGCATGAGATGGTGAAGTTCATGAACTGGGCTCAGGGGGTGCTGCTGTTGCGGCCGGACGCCTGGATGCTGGTGGCCGACACCCACCCCATCTTCAAAGCCCACCTGTTTCTCGGCATGACCATCTTTCTGCTCTTCCCCTTCACGCGGCTGGTGCATGTGTTCAGCGCACCGGTCTGGTATTTGGGGCGGCGCGGATACCAGATCGTCCGCTCGGCTGGCAGGCCGAAGGGGCGGCAGCCGAGCCGATCCATCCAGCCCGCGGAATAGACCCATGAGCTGCTCCGCCACGTCAGTGTTGAAACAAGGCCAGCGCAAGACCGTCTCGGTCAACGGGGTGGTCATCGGCCACGACCTAATTTCGCGCGAAACTCAGAACCACCCGGCGCCAAATCCTGCGCTGGCGTGGGCGGCCGCAACCCGCGCCCTCGTCGTGCGAGAGCTGCTGCTGCAGGAAGCTGCGCGTATCGGACTGCATCCAGACCCGCTGGCGGACGCTGACGGCCGGTGCGAGACCGAAGCCGAAGCCCTGGTGCGCGCCGTGATCGAAAGCCAGGTGCGCACGCCGGAACCCGACGAGGCGGCGTGCCGCCGCTACTATCAGGCCAATGCCGATCGCTTCCGCTCCGCGGATATCTTCGAATGCGCGCATATCCTGATCGCGGCGCGGCGCGACGACCGCGAGGCCTATGACAGCGCCCAGCGGCGGGCCGAGGCCCTGCTGCAGCATCTGCGCGAGAATCCCGAGGAATTTTCAGCTTTGGCCTCCGCCCACTCCGATTGTCCATCCCGCTCCGTCGCGGGCAATCTCGGCCAGGTGACCTCCGGCATGACCACCCCGGAATTCGATGCGGCCCTGCAGCGCTTGAATCCGGGCTGTATCAGCGGCATCGTTGAGAGCCGCTATGGGATACACATCATCCGGCTCGATCGGCGCATTGCCGGGGCGCAACTGCCGTTCGAGCTCGTCCACGGCCGGATACATGACTATCTCGCCGAGCGCTCGCAGCGTACCGCCGTCGCGCAATTCATCGCGCTGCTGGCAAGTCGCGCCGTGGTGGTGGGCGTCGACCTGCCGACGCCGGCCAACCTCAGGGTACACTAGGGGACCGGATCGATGACGCTCGGGTCGATCATCAGCCGGCTTGAGGACAAGGCGTTCGTCGAGGAAGCGCTCGCAAATCTCGACGACATTGTCCTGCTGACCCAACTAAGGACGGCTGCCGATGCCGCACAGGAGCCCCTGGGCGAGTTCGCAGCTGGGCTTGTGGGCCGGTTTGTTCAATTGGCCGGCGACGAAGCGTGGCTATCGTTGATGGCCGCCGCTTCGCGCGCTGACGATCCCGCCCTTGCGAGCCTGCGCAGCATGCTGAACGCGGCCTTGCGGCTGGACCCCGGCGGGCACCGGCACGCCTAGCGTCGCCGGCAAGCCCCTTGCGCGGCGGAGACGACCCTCGCTAGGACGACGGCGAGGCCGCCTTGGCCGCGGCGTTCTCCCAGGTGGTCGCTGCCATGCTCGGGCGCGCGACCATGCGCTCTAGCCAGGCAGCAACGTTGCCCGCACTCTCGCTGAGTGCCGCCCATTCCGGTGTTTTGGCGAGGAGATCAAGATGCGGCGCGACATGCAGGTCGGCCAGGGATAGTCCCGCACCTGCAAAATAGTCCCGGCTTCCGAGAAGACGGGATAGTTCGGCCATGACCGTGCGCGCACGCGGCATGGCTTCGGCGATCACTTTCTCGTCCGGGACCAGTCCCCTGATCCTCGGCCCCACGATGCGCTGGAAAGAAATCACATTTGCGACGCCCTGGAACAAGTACCAGTCGCTCACGCCCATGACCTGGTCCATGCGCGCGGCCGCCTTGGGATCATTCGGTGCCAGCGGAGGCGAGGGAAGGACGCGATCAACATACCGGAGGATCGCCTGCGTCTCGTAGAGCGTGAAACCATCGTGATCGAGGACCGGCACGCGCCCGAAGGGATGCCGGCTCAGGTGCTGCTCCTGCTTCATGGTCCCGGGTGCGACAGGCACGATGTCGTAGGAGGCTTCTTTCTCTTCCAGCGTCGCACAAACCGCGCGCGCAAATGGGCTGCCCGGCACCATGTGCACTTTGAAGGATGCCACCGTCAGATCTCCGCGCAATTCAGTTGACAAATCTATCGCGCGCCAGATGGGCCGATGCGCGACTTTGCCAATTACGTGGGACTTTTCCAATTGGATATTGTTGCACCGTATGGTGTGGATGACCAGCATTCTGGAGGCCGTCTCGGATCCGAGCCGCCATGCCGCGTAGCGCAGCTCGCGCAGGGTTCGGCGCCATTCCTCGACATCGCCAAACCCTTCGATACCGCGCTGAGCGCGGTGACAAAGCATCTGCCGCGGCCGGAAACCCGCTGTCGCTTGATGACGAGCGCGCCAAACTGCGGCTGCTGGTGGACGTCGCGCGCGAGGTCTGGCGATGAGACGACCTATCGAAACGTCCTGTTATTGGCCCTAGCGTCACGGCCTGGTGCTGTCATGGCCGCTTCGCTGTGAAAGCCGACAGGTCATGCGGTTGGATGTCGGCCGCCCATATTGGTTAAAGGTCGCTCGACTTGACCCCTTGGCGGCGCGCCGCCAACATTGGGCGGGAACCTGTGGATCGCAATCCATGCTGGATTTCAACAGTCGCCAGTCCGAAATTGTCGCCCTGGCCCGGTCATCTGGCCGCGTGACCGTGGAGGAGTTGGCCCGGCGTTTTGAAGTTTCGCCCCAAACGATCCGCAAAGATCTGAATGAGCTCTGCGACCGGCGCGTGCTGACGCGTGTACACGGCGGAGCCATCGTCGCCTCTGGCGTGGAAAACCTCGCTTACGAAGCGCGGCGCTTCGTGGCCGCGGAGGAGAAGAAGGCCATCGGCCGGGCCGCGGCCGAGTTGATCCCCAACAACTGTTCGCTCTTCATCAACATCGGGACCACCACCGAGGAGGTGGCGAGCGCGCTCACCAGCCACGAGGAGTTGCTGGTCATCACCAACAACTTGAACGTGGCCATGCTCCTGCATCGGCATCCCCGCATCGAAGTTGTCGTCGCCGGGGGCTCGGTGCGCTCATCGGATGGCGCGCTCGTGGGCTCAACGGCCATCAGCATCATCCGGCAGTTCAAGGTTGACTACGCCATCATTGGCACCTCGGCGATCGACCAAGAAGGCGCGCTGCTCGATTTCGATTTTCGCGAGGTGCAGGTCGCGCAAGCCATTATCGAGAATGCGCGCAGCGTGATGCTGGTGGCAGATAGCTCCAAACTCAGCCGCAGTGCGCCGGTCAGGATCGCCCACATCAGCCAGATCAATACGTTCGTCACCGACCGGCTGGTGTCGGCAAGTCTCCGTACCATCTGCCAAAACCGGGGGATTCGTGTGATCGAAGCGATCCCGGACGGCGATTTGGATGCAGAAGGATTGCCGCCTTCCGGCACGTAGGCCGCACTCCCTCTTGTTTTCGTATTCAAGTTCGTTTACTCATCCAATGAAAATAAATTGCCGCTAATCGAAAGCGGCAATGCTGGGTGAGGACCGCTTGAGCGAGGCTTTCGACCTAGCCGTCATCGGCGGAGGCATCAACGGCTGCGGCATCGCACGGGACGCCGCTGGCCGCGGAGCTTCGGTTTTTCTTTGTGAAATGAATGACTTGGCCAGCGGCACGTCCTCCTGGTCGACCAAGCTCATTCACGGTGGGCTGCGCTATCTCGAATATTTCGAATTCAGGCTCGTTCGTGAGGCGCTTCTCGAGCGGGAAGTGCTGTGGCGCCTGGCGCCTCACATCGTGAGGCCACTGCGCATTGTCCTGCCCCATCACCAGGGCCTTCGTCCGGCCTGGCTGCTGCGGCTGGGACTGTTTCTCTATGACCACCTCGGCACCCGCAAACTGTTGCCCGCCAGTCGTTTTGTCGATCTCAGCCGTGGGCCATTGGGGGCGCCGCTCAAGCCGGGCATCTCGCAGCAGGGCTTCGAGTATTCCGATTGCAGCGTCGACGACGCCCGGCTGGTGGTCCTGAACGCGCGCGATGCGGCCGATCGAGGTGCCGTCATTCGCCCGCGCGTGCGTGCCATCAAGGCCACGCGCGAGGACGCCGGCTGGACATTGACGGTGGAGAACACACTGACGGGCGCGCAGGACACCGTGCGCAGCCGGGCCCTGGTGAATGCGGCCGGCCCATGGGTCGAGAACGTCCTCACCGGGATCATTGGGAGCAGCACGCGCGCCAAGGTGCGCCTGGTGCAGGGCTCCCATATTGTCGTGCCGCGCCTTTACGACCACGACCGCGCCTACATCTTCCAGAATGCCGACGGCCGCATCGTATTTGCCATCCCCTACGAAGGCGACTTTACCCTCATCGGCACCACCGATCGCGACTACCACGGCGACCCGGCCCATGTTGCTGCCAGCGACGACGAGGTTGCCTACCTATGCGCGGTAGTCAGCGACTATTTTGCCCGGGCTGTGACCCCGTCCGACGTGGTCTGGAAATACTCCGGAGTGCGTCCGCTCTATGACGATGGTGCCAGCGAAGCCAAGGCGGCAACGAGGGATTATGTCTTCGAGCTCGACACGGACGCCGGCGCGACGCCGCTGCTGTCGATCTTCGGCGGCAAGATCACGACCTATCGCCGGCTTGCAGAAGCCGCGCTCGAAAGGCTGCGCCCCTACATCCCGACCCTGGAGGGCAAACGCGACTGGACCGATCGCGAGTCCCTCCCGGGCGGCGATTTTGATGTCAACGGCCTGCCGAATCTCGCGCAGGAGCTCGTCGCCGCCTACCCTTTTGTCGAGGCCGGCTTCGCCGGCCGGCTCGTGCAGGCCTACGGAACGCGCGCTCGGACCGTTCTGGGAATGGCCGCAAATATGGAGGACCTTGGCCGCCAATTCGGCGCAACGCTGACCGAGGCCGAGTTACGCTATCTGATGCAGCACGAGTGGGCGCGCACCGCCGAGGATGTGCTGTGGCGCCGCTCCAAGCTGGGCCTGCGGATGACGGCGGACAACGCCGCGCAGGTGGAGCACTGGATGCAGGCGCACCTCACCGAGATTCGCGCCCCGGCGAGCGCAGGGAGTCATGGCCCGTGAGTGTGACGCTTGCCAACGTCAGCAGGACCGTCGGTGGCCTTGCCCACATCCGCAACGTTTCCCTGGAGTTGGAGAGGGGCTCGATCAATGTGCTGCTGGGGCCGACGCTCTCCGGCAAGACCTCACTCATGCGCCTGCTCGCCGGTCTCGATGCGCCGACGGAAGGACGCGTGCTCGTCAACGGCAAGGATGTAACCGGCGCACACGTGCGCTCGCGATCCGTCGCCATGGTCTACCAGCAATTCATCAACTACCCGACGCTGACCGTATTCGAGAATATTGCCTCGCCGCTGCGCGTCCGACGCCGCCGGAGGGCAGAGATCGAAGCTCGCGTACATGAGGCGGCACGTCTGCTCAAGCTGGAGCCGTTTCTCGACCGGCTGCCGCTGGAGCTTTCGGGCGGCCAGCAGCAGCGCACCGCCATCGCGCGTGCGCTGGTCAAGGATGCCGAACTCGTGCTGCTGGATGAGCCGCTCGCAAACCTCGACTACAAATTGCGTGAGGAATTGCGCGAAGAATTGCCGCGCGTGTTCGAGGGCTCCGGCGCGATCTTCGTCTACGCAACGACAGAGCCCTCGGAGGCGCTGCTGCTTGGCGGCAAGACCGCTTGCCTCCGCGAGGGCGAGCTCGTCCAATTCGGCCCCACGATCGAGGTCTATAACCAGCCGCGTTCTTTGTACGCGGCGCAGGTATTTTCCGATCCACCCCTGAACACCGCGCTCATTTCGCTGGCGGGCGGGCAGGTCGAATTTGCGTCCGGTGAGGAAATGCCGGCGCGCGCGCTGCTGTCGAGCCTCGCCGACGGCCGCTACACCTTAGCCTTTCGCGCACATCAGCTGAGCCTCGGCGCTGCCGTTTCGGATGCGGCCTACAGGTTTGCCGCCAAGGTTCTCGTGTCGGAAATCACAGGCTCGGAGAGCTTTGTTCACGTGGCCTGCGCCAATACAGAGTGGGTTGCGGTGGTTTCCGGGGTGCACGATCTGGCGCCTGATGCGCCCCTGGTCGTCGGCGTCGATCCCGCCCGGGTGTTTGTCTTCGATAGCGCCGGCCGCCTTGTCGCGGCGCCCGCACACGGGAGCATGTGATGGCGCGCATCGATCTTGTCGATATCGGCCACTCTTATCTCGGCCCCGACGCACCCGTGGATTCGTATGCGGTGAAGCCAATGTCGCTGACCTGGCGACAAGGCGGCGCCTATGCCCTTCTCGGCCCGTCGGGATGCGGAAAGACGACGCTGCTCAACATCATCTCCGGCATTGTCGCACCCTCGCAGGGGAAGATCCTGTTCGACGGCCGCGATGTCAGCTCGCTTACGACGGAGGCGCGCAACATCGCCCAGGTATTCCAGTTTCCGGTCGTGTACGACACGATGACGGTGGCCCAGAACCTGGCGTTTCCACTGAAAAACCGCCGCGTGCCGAGACGCGAAATCGACCAGCGTGTGCAGGAGATCGCCCGCATGCTGGAGCTGACGCCGGTGCTGAAGCGCCGCGCAGTAGGATTGACCGCTGATGCAAAGCAGAAAATTTCCCTCGGGCGCGGCCTCGTGCGGTCGGACTGCGCCGCCATTCTCTTCGATGAGCCGCTGACCGTCATCGATCCGCACCTCAAGTGGCAATTGCGCTCAAAGCTCAAGGCGCTGCACCGCGCGCTCGACTTGACGATGATCTACGTCACCCACGACCAAACCGAAGCGCTGACCTTCGCCGACACCGTTGTCGTCATGCACGAGGGGCGCATCGTGCAGCTCGGCACGCCGGCCGAGCTGTTTGACCGGCCCGAGCATACCTTCGTCGGACACTTTATCGGCTCGCCGGGCATGAACCTGCTTCCCGCCGAGGTCAGTGGCCATCAGGCGCGCGTGACCGGGCATATCGTGCCGCTGCAGCGCTCGTACGCAGATCTGCCGGCCAAGGCACGCATCGAGCTAGGGGTGCGGCCGGAATTTGTGCGGCTCGCGACGACGGGCGAAGGGCTGCCGGTGCAGGTCGAGCACATTGACGATCTGGGGCGAGCACGTATCGCGCGTATGCGGTTCGGCGACATCAGGATAGCGGCGAAGATTCCTCCCGAGACAGCCGCCGCCCCAGGACCGGCGTCGGTGATTTTCGATCCCGCGCGAATTCATGTGTATGCGGACAGCCGCCTTGTGGCGGGAGCGCAATGATGGACAAGCCCACGCAGAATTCCGCCTGGCTGCTGGTCCTGCCGGCCTTTCTTGTGGTGGTCTTCACCTCGATCATCCCCATGATGACGGTCGTCAACTATTCGGTGCAGGACACGTTCGGCAACAATCAGTTCTTCTGGAATGGGGTTGGCTGGTACCGTGAGCTGCTCTCGCCGTCGACCGAGCTTGGTGGTCGCTTCTACGAGTCGCTTGGGCGCAACCTGATCTTCTCCGCCATCATTCTGGCGATCGAGATCCCTCTGGGCATCTTGATCGCCCTGTCAATGCCTCGCCAGGGCTGGAGCGTTGCAGCCTGCCTTATCATCCTGGCGCTGCCACTCCTGATCCCCTGGAATGTGGTGGGCACCATCTGGCAAATCTTCGGCCGTTCTGACATCGGCCTGCTCGGCGCTGCGGTCAACGCCCTGGGCCTAAACTACAACTACGTCGCCAACCCGCTGGATGCCTGGGCCACCATCATCATCATGGATGTGTGGCACTGGACCAGCCTGGTCGCGCTGCTGTGTTACGCCGGATTGAAATCAATCCCCGTTGCTTACTACCAAGCAGCTCGCATCGACGGTGCGTCGCGCTGGTCGGTTTTTCGCGCCATTCAACTGCCAAAGCTGCATCGCGTGCTGCTGATTGCCGTCCTGCTCCGGTTCATGGACAGCTTCATGATCTACACCGAGCCGTTCGTGGTGACCGGCGGCGGCCCGGGCAACTCGACGACGTTCCTATCCATCGAGGTGGTCAAGATCGCGCTCGGCCAATTCGACCTCGGCAAGGCGGCGGCACTTTCTCTGGTCTACAATCTCATCATTCTTATCGTCTGCTGGGCCTTTTACACGGTGATGACCGGCTCGCGTGCGCAACCCCGCGATGGGGAGGCCGCGTCATGACCAGCGTTCCCGGCCGGCGATTGATTCTCGCGCTGTTCCTGATCTTCCTGCTGTTACCGATCTACTGGCTCGTCAACATGAGCCTGAAGACGAACGCCGAGATCCTTTCGGGCCTGACGCTATGGCCGCAGAACCCCACGTTGGCCAACTATCAAAAGATATTCACCGACGAGAGCTGGTACTCCGGCTACATCAACTCGCTGACCTACGTACTGATCAATACCATCATCTCGATCACTCTGGCGCTGCCCGCAGCCTACGCCTTTTCCCGCTATCGCTTCCTCGGCGACAAGCACCTGTTCTTCTGGCTGCTGACCAATCGCATGGCGCCGCCTGCGATCTTCGCGCTGCCGTTTTTTAATCTGTATTCCGCCATCGACCTGTTCGATACGCCGTGGGCCGTCGCGCTGGCTCACTGCCTGTTCAATATCCCGCTGGCCATCTGGATCCTGGAAGGGTTCATGTCCGGTGTGCCGCGCGAGATCGACGAGACGGCGTTTCTCGACGGCTACTCCTTCCCGCGTTTCTTTGTCCGCATCTTCCTGCCGCTGATTGCCAGCGGCGTCGGTGTCGCGGCCTTCTTCTGCTTCATGTTCTCATGGGTCGAGCTGCTGCTGGCGCGGACGCTGACCACGGTCAACGCGAAGCCGATTGCCGCGACGATGACCCGAACCGTCTCGGCTGCCGGCATGGACTGGGGCCTGCTGGCGGCGGCGGGCGTGCTGACCCTCATCCCCGGGGCCCTGGTGATCTGGTTCGTCCGCAACTACATCGCGCGCGGCTTCGCGCTCGGACGTGTGTGAGGCAACATGCAATCGATCGCGTGGATGGCATGGACTCCGGCGACGGCGATTTTCTTCGCCGCCATCGCCCTGATGCTGGCGGTGATGACGGTCCTGGCGATTCGCCGACCAGAGACCGAGCGGGTCGGCATCCTCGGCATAGCAACAACGCGCGGCGACCGCCTGTTCATCTCCCTGATCGGGAGCGCACTCATTCACCTCGCCTGGATCGGTTTCTTTGACGCAAAGCCACTCGTCACGTTGCCCCTCGGCGACGGCGTGGAGATTTCGAGCCTCTGGCTCGCAACAATGCTTTCGCTGGCCTACGCCGCCGTGGTGTTCCGCACGGTGTAGTCCGCGAACGGCGAGTTCGGGATTCAACCCGAATCTCTTCAGTCCCTGTGGATGTAACGGAGGAAGTCATGCGACGAATATCACTGCCGAGCGCGCTTCTGATGATGGCAGGCGCGCTGACCATCGCCGGGGCTACCTCGCCCGCGCTTGCGGACGAGGCGGCGGCCAAGCGCTGGATCGATCAAGAGTTCCAGCCGTCCACGCTTTCGAAGGACCAGCAGCTCAAGGAGATGCAATGGTTCATCAACGCCGCCAAGCCGTACGTCGGCATGGAGATCAACGTCGTCTCCGAAACGATCACCACGCATGAGTACGAGGCGGGAACGCTGGCCAAGGCATTTACCGAGATCACAGGCATCAAGGTCAAACATGACGTCATTCAGGAGGGTGACGTCGTCGAGAAGATCCAAACGCAGATGCAGTCCGGCAAGAACATCTACGATGGCTGGATCAACGATAGCGACCTGATCGGTACCCACTTCCGGTATGGGCAGACTATTGTTCTCAGCGATTGGATGAAGGGCGAAGGCAAAGACGTGACCTTGCCGACGCTGGACGTCGATGACTTCATCGGCAAGTCGTTCGGAACCGCGCCGGACGGCAAGCTTTATCAACTGCCCGACCAGCAGTTCGCCAACCTGTACTGGTTTCGCTACGACTGGTTCTCGCGGCCGGACCTGAAGCAGAGGTTCAAAGCCAAGTACGGCTATGAGCTTGGCGTTCCGGTGAATTGGTCCGCCTACGAGGATATCGCCGAATTCTTCACCAACGACGTGAAGGAAATCGACGGCGTGCGCGTGTACGGCCACATGGACTATGGCAAGAAGGATCCCTCGCTCGGCTGGCGCTTTACCGATGCCTGGCTGTCTATGGCCGGCAACGGGGACAAGGGCATCCCTAATGGCTTGCCTGTCGATGAATGGGGCATCCGCATGGAAGGATGCCGCCCGGTTGGCTCCGACGTAGCCCGCGGTGGCGACACCAACGGGCCCGCGGCGGTGTATGCGGTGGCCAAGTATGTCGAATGGTTGGACAAGTATGCACCACCCAATGCGCGAGGCATGACCTTCTCCGAATCCGGACCCGTACCGGCGCAGGGCAACATCGCCCAGCAGATTTTCTGGTACACGGCCTTCACCGCGGACATGGTCAAGCCGGGTATCGCCGTCATGAACGCGGACGGGACACCAAAGTGGCGTATGGCTCCCTCGCCGCACGGCGCCTACTGGCGGGAAGGCATGAAGCTCGGCTACCAGGACGCCGGTTCGGTGACGCTGCTCAAGTCGACACCGGTCAAGCGGGCGAAAGCCGCCTGGCTCTATCTGCAGTTCATCAATTCGAAAACGGTGAGCCTCAAGAAGAGCCACGTCGGTTTGACGTTCACGCGTGAAAGCGACATCTGGGACAAGTCGTTCACCGAGCGCGCGCCCAAGCTCGGCGGATTGATCGAGTTCTACCGCTCGCCGGCGCGCGTGCAGTGGACGCCCACCGGCAACAACGTCCCCGACTATCCTAAGCTAGCGCAGCTGTGGTGGCAGAACATCGGCGACGCCTCGTCCGGTGCGAAGACGCCCCAGCAGGCGATGGACGCACTGGCTGCCGCGCAGGACTCCGTCATGGAGCGGCTTCAACGGTCCGGCGTGCAGGGTGCCTGCGGGCCGAAGCTGAACCCGAAGACGTCTGCGGAAGACTGGTTCAAGAAGGCGGAGGCGGCGGGTACGATTGCGCCGCAACGCAAGCTCGCCAATGAAAAGCCGAGGGGCGAGACCATCGACTACGACACACTCATCAAGTCCTGGCCGGCGACGCCGCCGAAGCGCTAGCCGTCTGGCCAAAGAGAAGCCGGGCCCGCGTTCCCGGCTTCTCATTTTTCTCTACATGCCAGGACTCTGCGGCCGATCCGTGACTGGTCCGGCGAGTTGCTGCCGTCGGCTCAACGTACTGGCGCCTGGCCGGTGAGCCATCAGGTGGTGCTATGCCGGTTTGAGCAGCCGCGCTC
>DASZQC010000001.1:0-14303 GCA_035549815.1 Dongiaceae bacterium | reverse complement strand
GGTGAAGGCGGCGCGCAAGGCCTTCAAGTCCGGCGTCTGGTCGCGCATGGCGCCGCGCGATCGCATGAGCGTGATCTACAAGTTCGCCCGGCTGATCGAGGAGAACGCGCTGGTATTCGCCCTCCTCGACACCACCGACATGGGCAAGCCGATCAGCGAGATGTTGAACATCGATATCCCCGGCGCGGTGATGACCTTCAATTATTTCGGCGAGACGGTGGACAAGATCGAAGGCCAGGTGACGGCGACCGCCGCGACCGAGTTCCACTACATCCTGCGCCAGCCCCTCGGTGTCGTCGGCTGCATCGTGCCGTGGAACTATCCGCTGATGATGGCGGCATGGAAGACGGCGCCCGCGCTGGCCGCCGGCAATTCGGTGATCCTGAAGCCGGCCGAGCAATCGCCGCTCAGCGCCAATCTGATGGCGAAGCTGTTCATGGAGGCCGGCGGCCCGGCGGGCGTGTTCAACGTCGTGCACGGCCTCGGCGAAGAGGTCGGCAAGGCGCTGGCGCTGCACATGGACGTGGACAAGATCGGCTTCACCGGCTCGACCGAGGTCGGCAAGCTGATGATGGTCTATGCCGGCCAGTCCAACATGAAGCGCGTGACCACCGAATGCGGCGGCAAGACGCCGCAGATCATCACCGGCGATGTGCCCGACCTCGACACCGCCGTGCAATATGCCGTGAATGGCATTTACGGAAACCAGGGCGAGGTCTGCAACGCCGGCTCGCGCCTGATCGTTGACGCCAAGATCCATGACGAGTTCGTGTCGAAGTTCCTGGACAAGGCGAAGAAGAGCTTCGCCCCCGGCGATCCGCTCGATCCCGCGACGACGATGGGCCCGCTGGTGACCAAAGAGCAGCAGAAGCGCGTGCTCTCTTATATCGACATCGGCAAGAAGGAAGGCGCCAAGCTCGCCATGGGAGGAGCGACGCCGAAAGGCCTGGACAAAGGCTGCTATGTCACGCCGACGCTCTTCACCGGCGTGAAGAACGACATGCGCATCGCCAAGGAGGAAATCTTCGGCCCGGTGACCGGCGTGCTTTCCTACAAGAAGCTGGACGACGCCATCGCCATGGCCAACGATTCGATCTACGGCCTCGCCGCCTCGATCTGGACCTCCGACGTCTCCACCGCCCACAAGGCGGCGCGCGACATCGAGGCCGGCATCGTCTGGGTCAATTGCTTCGACCACGGCGATATGACCTCGATCTGGGGCGGCTTCAAGCAGTCCGGCATGGGCCGCGACAAGTGCCTGGAGACGCTGACCACCGTCACCCAGACCAAGTCGGTTTGGATGCATCTGGGCTGAGGTCCAGTTGCGGGCCAGAGTTGCAGGGCGGGAGGAAACTCCCGCCCTTTTCATTTGTGGGGAATTGCATGCGGGTGTCGTTGCAGGTGATTGCCGTGCTGATTCTGACGAGTTGCGCCACGCAACCATCGGACAAGGCGGTTGAAGCGCTGAAGGCCAAAGCCAAGGCAGGCGATTCGGCGGCAGCTTGCCGGCTCGTTGTTCACGATCTCCGTCAATGTGTCGGCATACTGGAGCGGTGGGGCGGCTGAGCGCCTCGGGCCGCCGGCGTGCCTTCCATCAGCCGCCCAGCGGGATAGCGATCAGGACCAGCACCACGCCGATCGACATGACCAGCGCGCCGGCCAGAAATGGCGACGCGCCGATATGCCGGCCCCACCAATACCCCGCCACGAACAGCAGGATGGCCAGGACTGCGTTCGATACGCGCAGCGCGACATAGGGATCGCCGATGATGAGGAAAGGAAACGCAGCGGGAATCGCCGTCGCGACGACCAATAGAAACACCAGGGTCGCGCCACGCAGATCCTCCAACGTGACGCGCACCGGCGGCGGCGTATGTTGCTTCGTCGCGGCGACGATCGAGGCATAGAAGCGCTCCCGATCATTGACGTCGCCGATGTCGGCAAGATCGTTGCTCAACTCATTCCGCAGATGATCCAGGCCGGCCTGCTGGTCGCCGAGCGCCGCAAGCTTCGCGCATAGGGTGGCGATGCGGCGGCGCTCGAACACGCGCCCGAGCAGGAACAGGAAGCCGTCGATGATGCCCCAGGCGACATTGCAGCCGACGGCGGCGATCAGCAACTCGCGCCCGTCCGACAATTCCTCCGGTCCGAGCAGCCGGGCGCCGAGCGTGAAGGTCAGCACCATGAGCAGGCCGAAGATCAGCTCGGCCAGGGTCTCGATGGGATCGAGATTGCGATGCAGCCGGGAAAAGGCGGTCATGCTTCGGCCCTGGCGCTATCCGATGTGGCGTCGCCAGCCTCCGCGGCAGGGAACTGCCAATAGACGTGGTCGATTGTCTTGCCCATCGTCGCGGCGATGTGCTGCTTCACCTCGTCGCCGATCGCCGCGATGCGGCCGAAGTCGATGCCTTGCGGGATGTCGGCGGGCCGGACGCGCACGAACAGTAGGCAGCGATTGGAATCGAACATGGTCGATGCGACCTTGATGCGGATGCCGGACCGGTCCGCGATGACCCGCTCGATCTCGGCATCCACGTCGGCATCGGCGACGTCGATCAGAATCTCCTTGTTCAGCTTGGCGAGCCCCACGGCCATGATCCCCAGCAGCAAGCCGATCATGATCGAGATCGCCGCATCCATGCGCGGCGCGGGCTCCACCAGTCGGGACCAGAAGGCGACGAACAGGGTGATGACGATGCCGAGCAGCGCCACGGAATCCTCCAGCAGGACGGCAAGGACCGTGGTGTTCGTCCGCGCCGCCCGCAGGCCTTTCATGCCGCCGATCTCGCGCCACGCGATGCGGAAGGTGTAGGTCTCCAAGGCGGCCGCCAGGAGCAACAGGCCGATGGCAAGGTTGGAGAAGGGCTCGCCGACCTCAACGTGGCGCAGCGCCTCGATGCCATGCCGCACCGAGACGCCGCAGCCGAGGAACAGCACGGAGATGGAAGAGACCAGGGCCCAGAAATACTTCTCCTTGCCGAAGCCGAAAGGATGACGCTCCGTCGGCTTTCCGGTCGCCCGCATTTCGCCGACCTTCAGCAGCACCTGGTTGATGACGTCGGTCGCGGAATGCACGGTCTCGGCGAACAAGGTCGGCGAGCCGGTGGTCACGAAGCCGAACAGCTTCGAGGCCGTGATCAGGCTGTTGGTGACGATTGAGATGGTGACGGACTTGGACACGTCTCGCCTCGCTGGTGTGGCGCGGGCCGGACTCGTCGCCGGAATACGATCTGCTGGGTGATTCCGTGGACCTGTCGCCATTTTGCCATGAACGCGACCGGCGCCATCCTTGGACCATGGTCCAATTGCCTGTTGCGGACGGCAAAGGATAGGGCTGGAATAACGGGCGCTGTGCCGGCGGCGCCCGAAAGAAATGCGCGCCTCGCATCCGCCAGGCTTCGCTCGTCCGGGCCGACATGGGAGGGGGTCATGATCAGTTCGTCAGAGTTCAAAGTCGCATGTGGTCGCAAACTCGCGCCGGCTCTCGGCGCGGCGGGCTTGCTGATCGCGGCGCTGGTTCAGGGCGCCGTGGCGCAAGAGGCGGCGACGCTCGAGCGCATCCAGGAGAAGAAGGAGATCCGCCTCGGCTTCCGCGAGGATGCCGCACCCTTCTCCTATGTCGAGAACGGCAAGCCGACGGGTTACTCGGTGGCTTTGTGCCTGGAGGTCGCCAATGCGCTGCAGCAGGACCTCAAGATGCAGGAGCTCACCATGGCCTTCGTGCCGGTGACGGCGGAGAACCGCTTCGACGCCATCGCCAAGGGCGCCATCGACCTGCTGTGCGAAGCGACGTCGGCGACCCTGAAGCGGCGCGAGACGATGGATTTCTCCATCACCACCTTTGTCAGCGGCGCCAGCCTGGCGATCCGGCCGGACGGCCCGACCAGCGTCGACGTGCTGGCTGGCAAGAAGATCGGCGTGCTCGGCGGCACGACGACGCAGGAAGATCTGAATCTCACGCTGAAGGAACAGAATATCAGCGCCGATGTCGTCGTGGTGCATACGCACGATGAAGGTTTCGATTTGTTGAAGAAAGGCGACATCACCGCCTATTTCGCCGACCGCACCATCCTGCAGGATCTGCTGCGCCGCGATCCCGCCGGGAAGGACCTGCTGCTGGCGGACAATTACCTGACCATCGAGCCCTATGCCCTGGCGATGCCGATCGATCACGATTTCCGTCTCGCCGTCGACCGCGCCTTGAGCCGGCTGTTCCGCACCGGCGGCATGATCAAGGTCTTCCGCGGCTCGTTCGATCCGGACGCCAAGCCCTCGGAGCTGCTGAAAGCCTTGTCGCGCATGTCGGGCCTGCCGGAGTAGTGAAGCGGCCGGCGGTGTTTCCCGCCGGCCGCTCCAGCCCATCCGTGCCGCTCACGCACCGGCACGCGACACGCGGGCGACGTCCTGCTTCAGCAGATAGATCGACGCCGCCAGCAGAACCACGTCCTTCATGAGGAACGGGACATTGCCGGCCATCGCGGGGAATCCGCCGGCGGATTCGGCCCATCCGTCCGGCATGAAGGGGATGATCGTGACGGTCATGAGGAAGGTGGCCGCCGAGCCCACGGCTCCGAGGATTCCGATTCTCTTGTCCCAGAAGCCGAGGAACAGGAGGGTGCCGAACACCCATTCGGCGACGCCAAGGAACCAGCTCGCCCCGCGGATGCCGAAGACCGGATACATCCAGAAGATGAGCGGGCCGTTGCTGATATAGGGGATCAGCACCTGCGCCTCGTACTCGAACCATTTCTGGTATCCGAAGAACAGAAAGATGATCACCATCGAGGCGCGGACGACATGATAGTCGAGATCCTCCGCTAGCAGGCCGGACCTGGTCAGGACTTTAACAAGCGAGTTCATGGCTTTCTCCTTCGCTGATCGCGTCAGCCTTGCGCCGCGCTTAGGCGACCGCCGGAAAGTCGATCGCGGTGTCATTGATGCGGTTGAAGACGTTGGTGAAGACAGTGACGGCGATCGCCAGGCTGATCTCGACCAACTGCCCGTCGGTATAGCCGCCGGCCTTGATGGCGGAGAATTCCGCGTCACTGAGAGTACCTCTGGTGCGCACCAGCGCACGGACGAAATGCACCAACGCATCGCGCCTGGCGTCGTCCGTTGGCTGGCCGGCACGGATCTGCTTCAGGGTATCCGGCTGCAGACCGGCCAATTTGCCCAGCATGCTGTGCGCGGCGACGCAATAATCGCAGCCGGCAACCTCGCTGACCGTCAGCTTGATGGTTTCCAACTCCTGCTTGCTCAGGCTGCCCGCGGCCAGGACGCCGTCAGCCTGCAGGATGGCCTTGAGGGCCGCCGGGCCATGCGCGCCGATCGCCGCGTAGGTGTTCGGAACCTTGCCCGCGGCCTTCCTGATCTGGGCATAGATTTCGGCGGTGGCGCCGGTGGCGGTTTCGATGGCGGGGGTCGGAATACGAGACATGTGACACTCCATTGGTTGGGTTGAGCAACGAACGCAGTGTCAAAATACGAGCGGCATTTGAGTATTGTAATGTTATAATAGCTCAATAATATGCTCAATCGTCTCAAGCGAGGGCCGATGTCCGAGAAAATGGATTGGCTGAGCCGTTTGCTGGACCTAATGCCGGTCCGAGGACATCTCGACCTGCGATGCTTCTATGGCGCGCCCTGGCGCATCGATCAGGCAGCCACGCGCGCCGGCGAGATCCAGTACCACCTTGTGCTCGGCGGCACGGCGACGCTCGAAGAGCCGGATGGAGGGGCCCGGCGCCTGGTCGCGGGCGACATTCTTCTGTTTCCGCATCGCGCGTCGCATGTGCTGCACGACGGCAGTGGTGCGCCGGCGATGCCGCCCCGCAACCTTGCGCGCCCGAGCTTGACGATCAGTGAGAATGACGGAACAGGTGATCGACTGGAGATGCTGTGCGGGCGCTTTGTCCTGACGCCGCCGCAGGATCGCCTGCTGCAGGCATATCTGCCGCCGCGACTGGTGGTGCGGGCGACGGACAACAGCGCCGATGCCGCGCGGCCCGGAACGGCGGCACAGCTTGCCGCCTTGGTTTCGCTCATGCGCGTCGAGTCCGCGCTCGACAATCTGGGTGGGCGGGCGATGCTGAACGCGCTATCGACCGCCCTGTTCGCCTTGGCGCTGCGCCTCGGAAGCGAGACCGCCGATGCGCCGACGGGCTTGCTGGCGCTGGCCGGCCATCCCCGTTTGGCGCCGGCGCTGGCGGCCATGTTTCATGAACCGGCGCGCGCTTGGACGCTGCCCGAACTCGCGCGGCTGTGCCACATGTCGCGCGCGACCATCGCGCGGCGCTTTCAGGAATCGCTGGGTCGCTCGGCCAGCGATCTCCTGACCGACATTCGCATGACCTTGGCCGCCGGCGAGTTGCGCAAGCCCTCAATATCGACCGGCGCCGCGGCCGAAACCGTGGGCTACCAGTCCGAGGCCGCATTCCAACGCGCGTTCAAGCAGCGCATGGGCATGACACCCGCGCAGTGGCGCCGCGCAGCGCGCAGGCAGGTCCGGGACCTCCCTTCCGATTGAGGCCGCGCAGTTCCGCATTTCTTGCACGGCAGATGCGCGATGAGCGGCGATGTCCGCCGCTTCTCCGCCCGCATCGAACGGAGGAGACTGGCGCCGCTGCGCCAGATCGAAAGACGAGGTTTCCCCCAATGAACCAACCGATGAGTCGACCGCCGCTACCGCCCTTCACCGCCGAGACCGCCGCGCAGAAAGTCCGCCTGGCCGAGGATGGCTGGAACAGCCGCGACCCGGCCAAGGTGGCGCTGGCCTATACGCCGGACAGCCTGTGGCGCAACCGCGCGGAGTTCCTGCAGGGCCGCGCCGCGATCGAGGCCTTCCTGGCCCGCAAATGGGCGCGCGAGCTGGATTACCGGCTGATCAAGGAGCTGTGGGCTTTCACCGGCAACCGCATTGCCGTGCGCTTCGCCTATGAGTGGTGCGACGACAGCGGCAACTGGTTCCGCTCCTACGGCAACGAGAATTGGGAGTTCGAGAATGACGGGCTGATGCGCCGCCGCATCGCCAGCATCAACGACCTGCCGATCCAGGCATCCGAGCGGAAATATCACTGGCCGCTCGGTCGCCGCCCGGACGATCACCCGGGGCGGAGCGATCTCGGGCTTTGACGCTGTAATACGCAGTTAAAACAATAAGATACCGTCTAGCAACCCGGCCGGCTTGACTCTGCATGGCGCAGTCATATTATGTGAGTGAGTGTTCACTCACTAGATGGAGCGGCCATATGGGTGCGATAGCCACGCGCGAAAAGCTGCGATCGGCGGCGCTGTCCTTGTTCGTCGAGCAGGGGGTCGCGGAGACGACGACGCGCGACTTGGCGAGCCGTGCCGGCATCGCCGAGGGCACGATCTACCGGCACTACAAGTCAAAGGACGATCTGGTCCGCGACCTGTTCCAGCACCACTACGTGCGCTTCGGCCGCGAGCTGGATCGGATCCAGGGTGAAACGCCGGGCACCGTCGATGACAAGCTGCCGGCGATGATCGCCTATATGTGCCGGCTGTTCGACGAAGAGCCCACGCTCTATCGTTTCCTGCTGCTGGCGCAGCATACCGCGCTGCCCAACATCCGGTCCCAACCGACCAGCCCGGCCGCCGTCTTCGCCCGGCTGGTGGAGCAGGCGGTCGCGCGCGACGAGGTGCCGAAACAGAATTCCGCGCTGGCCGCTGCCATGCTGCTCGGCGCCATCATCCAGCCGGCCTTGGCGCTGGTCTACGGCACCTTGGGCGGCGCGATGAGCGACTTCGCTCCGTCGATCGCACGCGGCTGCGCCGCGCTGCTCCGCGCGCCCGATCGCGCCGCCGCGGCATAAGCGCAGCCGCATCGACGCGCCGACATGAAAACGGCCCGCCGATTTCCGGCGGGCCGTTTCATCTCATTGGCCAGTCTGTTTGGCGCCAGTCTGTTTGGCGCCAGTCTGTTTGGCGGGCCGGTTAGCGCGCGGCTCAGCGCGCGCGGGCCCGGCGGGCGGGGCGCTTGGCAGCCTTGATGGCGACGGCAGGGAGCCCGCTGTGCAGATGGCGAAGCTCCCCCGCGATCTTGCCCAGGACATTGTCCTTCAGCGGGGCCACTTGCAGCCGGTCCGGCCGCGTTTCACCGGGCATGACGAAGCCGTGCGGTGTCGCCGGCACGAACCCGAATCTCTTGTAGTAATCGACATCGCCGACCAGCAGCACGAGGTCGTGGCCTTGCTGCGCCGCCAGCTCCAGCGTCTTGAACATCAGCGCGCGGCCGATGCCTTTGCCGGCTTTGTCTTGGGCGATGGCGAGGGGACCCAGCAGCAGCGCCGGGTGGCCGGTTTCTCCGACCAGGATCGGCCAATAACGGATGACGCCGACCAGGCGGTCGTCCTCCAGCGCGATCCAGCTCAGTTCCTTGACCGGCGCGACGCCGTCTCGGAACTGGTAGGAAGCCTTGTGGAACCGCGCCGGGCCAAACACGTCGTCGTACAGTCGTTCGACGGCGCCAGCCAGCGCGGCAGGCTCAGGTTTGATTTGGAACTCGGGTTTGATGAGCTTCATGAGAGTGATCCTTCACAACGGGGCTTCAGTTATTTCGCCGGTTCTGCCCGGCCTGCCGCCGCCTTGGAGGATCACCCTGCTAATGGAGGTGCTCCGATCCTTGCGTACGACCGACCGTCCCGCCCGGCTGGCAGACTGGGATACGTCGTCGGAGACGCAAGGCGTACATCAAGCAACTCGTTCGCTGTTTCGACTGGGCGCGCAAAATACATCAAAGCGTCCCGACGTCAAATAAGAATTTTCCACCGGGGCGCAAGAGGTTGCTCTCGAAAACGTGTGTTTTTGGTTAAGCGCGTTGAAGCCGGCGCGCGACGCGCTCAGCGGACGATCGTGACGGGGCAATGCGCCCGCGTCACCACGTCCTCGGCGACGGAGCCGAGCAGCAGGCGCCGGGCGCCGGTGTGGCCGGCGGAGCCGACGATGATGTGGTGATAGCCGTTGCGCTCGGCGTAGCCGACGATCGCTTCCGCCGGGTCGCTGCCGAAAGCCCGGACGAGGTGCAGGCGCAACAGATCGTGCTTCAGGGCAAGCTGCAGCGCCGCCAGCAGCTCCTTGTCCGGCGGCAGGTCGCCGGCCTTGATCTTCTCTTCGTCCCAGACCAGCGGCTGCGTTTCGACGTCGCCATCGGCGACCAGGAGCAGCGTCACGGATTGGCCGGTTTTCAGCGCCAGGCCGATCGTGTACATGACCGCCTTCTCGGACACGGCCGATCCATCGGTGGCGCAGAGCAGACGCTCGGAATTCAAGATCGATCTCCCGCCGCGCCCTGGCGCGGCTTGTGGCCCAGGTGATGACACCCTGCCTGCCATCCTGCCGCAAATGTCGTTAGCAATTCGTTAGGGATACACGCATCGGGGATGCGGGAATGGCCGGTCTTTCCCGCCGCCGCGATTGGCCAAGCGCGGTTACCCCTCGTGCTTCAGCGGCCGCGCCAGCAGGTCGCGGATCGCCTGGTCGATCTCCGCCCGGCCGTCCAGCACCGCGGCAACGGTGGCGCAGATCGGCATCTCCACCTTCAGTCGCGCCGCCAGCGCCTCGATCGCCGCGGCGGTGGGCACGCCTTCGGCGATGGAGTGGCGCTTGGCCAGGATGTCGGCGAGCTTGCCGCCGCGACCCAGTTCGAAGCCCAAAGAGGTGTTGCGCGAGGTCATGGAATTGCAGGTCAGCACCACGTCGCCGACGCCGGCGAGGCCCAGCATGGTCTCCGCCTTGCCGCCCAGCGCCAAGGCCAGGCGCGCCACCTCGGCCAGGCCGCGCGTCACCAGGGCGGCGCGCGCATTCTCGCCCAACTCGCGGCCCATGACGATGCCGCAGGCGATGGCCAGCACGTTCTTGGCGGCGCCGGCGACCTCGACGCCGATCGGATCCAGCGCGCCATAGGGGCGGAAGGCGCCGTGCGACAGCGCCTGCATCAGCCGCTGGTTGAGCGCCTCGCTGGTGCTGGCGATGACCACCGCCGTCGGCAGGCCCAAAGCCGCCGGCTTGGCGAAGCTGGGGCCGGAGAGCACGGCGATCTCCACGCCGGGCAGCAGCTCGGCGGCGACCTCGGTCAGCAGACGGCCGGTCTTCAGCTCGATGCCCTTGGCGCAGATCAGCAGCGGCGCGCCCTGGTTCCAGACGGGCGCCGCAGCGGTGCAGAAGGCGCGCAGATGCTGCGCCGGCTGGGCATAGAGGACGGCATCGGCCTGCAACGTCGCCGCCAGGTCGGAGGTCACCGCGACCTCGTCCTGCAGCGGCACGCCCGGCAGGTGCTCCTCGTTCATGTGGCTTTCGGCGATGGCCTGGGCCGCTTCCGGCCGGCGGGCATAAAGGGTGGTGGCGCGACCGGCGCAGGTCGCCAGCACCGCCAGCGCGGTGCCCCAGGCACCGGCCCCCACGATGCCGACCGAATCGATCACCGGTAACCCTTTGCCCGGCTGCTTTGCACTTGCCCGCTGCTTTGGATTTGCCTGGCCCATGGCACGGCCTGTAATCTGTCCGGGCTTGGAACGCAAGGCGAGACGGTCGCCGATAGACAAGGCCGCTTCGCCGGATCGACCCGAGGCCGATTGGGCGCACAGACTTCACCTGCCGACATGACGCATCGCAAGAGACCGGCGTGGGCCACGACGCCCGGCTGCCGGCCTCGGCTTGTCCAATGCTTGCGCGTCGCGCGTTGGCTGCCGCTCCTCATCCTGCTTCATGCGGCGGCGCCGGCCGTGGCGCAGGATGTGGAGCTGACGCGCATGCGCGTCGCCTTGCCGGAGGGGCCGTCGCCCCGCACCCTCGGCTATCACTTGGCCGAGGTGGAGGGCGCCTTTGCCCATGTCGGCGTCGATCCCATTTTCGTGCCGGCCGACGATCGCGGTCCGATCGCGATGCTCGCGGACGGCGATGTCGACCTCGCCATCGACATCATGCCGCATGCCTTGGCGGCGCGGGAAGATGGCGCGCCGCTGCTGCATGTGGCGCAGATTTTCCAGAAGTCCGGCTTGCTGCTCGCCTGCAAACGGCCGATCGAAAATCCGAACGATTTGCGCGGCGCCAATGTCGAATTGTGGTTCGACGGCCAGGAAGGACCGTTCTTCGCCTGGATGCACAAGATCGGCCTCGGCATCTATGGCGAGGCCGACGGCGTCACCATCCTGCGCGAGGCGCAGGAGGCGGCACCCTATCGCAGCCGCCGCATCGATTGCTTCACCACGGAGAGCTATCTGCTGCCGAGCCAGTTGGCGGCCGAGGGCAAGACGCAGTCCGACTATCATGTGTTCAGTTTCGAGGATCTCGGCACGGCGACCCTGGAAGATGGACTCTATGCCCGCACCGAGGATCTCGACGACCCGGACCGCGTGGCCTTGTTCGCGCGCTTCCTGACCGGCGCCCGCGCCGGCTGGCGCAGCATGGCGGACGAGCCGCGCAAGGCGACCGAGCGGCTGGTGGAGCTGCTGCACCAGGCGGATGCCGATCTGCCGACGCTGATCCGCGGCGTGTGGGCGGTGAACGATCTGGTCGACATTGACGATCTCGCCTTCGGCCGGCTCGACCCCGCCGCCTATGACCGGACGGTGACGGTGCTCTTGACCGGCGCGCCCAATCCGACCTTGCAGACGGCCCCCCTGGGCGCCATCTCCGAGACGGTGATCAAGAAACTGAAGCCGGAATAGGCGGTTACGCGCGCCCCAATTGCGCTTGGGGCGGCCGGCTTAACTTGATGCGCCGGCTTTGCTATAACCCATCGCGACGACCCCGTAGCTCAGTAGGATAGAGCGTCGGTTTCCTAAACCGCAGGTCGGAGGTTCGAATCCTCTCGGGGTCGCCATTTTTCCGACTGCCCAGCTCGACATCGGTTGTCCCATTTGTTTGCGGCCCTTGGATTTGGCTTGCTGCGATAATTCGGGTTAGATGCAGATCATGGGGCATGGGGTTTTTATACACCGCTCAGACTCGATCTACGACGACAGCCCGGCTGAACGCTATCAGTTTCCCAGACAGTATCTGGGCCGCGTTCAGGCCTGCGTCGGAGATTGGATCATCTACTACGAACCGCGCAAGGTCAGCGGGACACGTGGCTACTTTGCCGTGGCCAAGGTCGAACGGGTTATCTCCGATCCCTCGGCGCGCGACATGTATCTCGCCCTGATAGAACCTGGAAGCTACCTCGACTTTGCGAACCCGGTGCCGTTTAGCGATGGGTCGGGCGTAATCGAGCAGAGCGTGCTGAACGAGCAAGGTCGGATTTCCGGTCGCGCGCAATCGGCCGTCCGCCCGATCAGCGTTGGAGATTTCAATCGCATTGTCGCATTGGGCTGCAATGAAAGCGCGCCACTACTTCCTCGGATTGACCAAGAGAATGCACTTACAGGCCTTAGCGAGGAGCAAGCGCCGTTTGTGTTCGAGCAGAACAGAGAGCGCGCCAATTTCACGATTTCGAGGATCGTGCGTGATCGTATTTTTCGTCGAGTTGTCTTGAGAGCGTATTCCGAGCGTTGCGCGATCAGCGGACTCAAACTCATCAATGGCAGCGGACGCGCCGAAGTGGCGGCGGCGCACATCCGGCCTGTAGAGGCCAATGGCCCTGACATCGTCAGCAACGGACTGGCGCTGTCCGGTACAGTGCACTGGATGTTCGATCGGGGATTGCTTAGTTTAACGGACGATCTCCAGGTTCTGGTCTCGCGACAGGCTAACGATGCCGACGGGATAAGGACGCTCATCAACAAGAGTGGTTACGCCCTTGCTCCGGAGCGCTCTTTTGAACGTCCGCATCCGAGATTCCTACAATGGCACCGTGAGCATTGCTTCAAGCATTAGGGCGAGTCCGGCTCATGCACTGTGCATCGCCCAGAGCGTCACGCCGCTCATAACGACCCACAGCAGCGGGATCGGCAGCAGGGCGAGCGTCCACCTGCTATGTGTCAGCAAAAGGAAGCCGAGCGTGCCAATCGTGGTCGGGTCGGGCGCCATGCCGAAGATTTCGGCACCGGCCAGCGGGCGGTCGAAGGCGGGCGCCAGCAGCGGGTAGGCGAAGATCGCGAGGATGACCAGTGCGAAGCCGACCCTGCCGATCGCACCGCGGCGGTCGAAGCGCAGGCGGCTGCCCCACGCGCCGATCGCCAGCAGCATCGCCTGCGACGCGAAGATGGGCGCCACATAGGCGGCCGCCCAGTTGATCTCGGCGTAGCGCTGCCAGAAAAAACTCCAGGCGATCCAGGCCCACAGGACGGCGAGGATGAGCGCGATCCAGCGCGCATAATGGCGCGGCTGGAGAATGGCAACGGCCAGCGCGGCAATTCCGGCCGCCATCGTCGCCAGCGGCAGCGGCCACCAAACCTGATTGTGCAATTCGAACATGCGCCAATAGGCGCGGGCCGAGAACAGCAGGAAGTCGGCAAGGGTGTAGCTGGCCCAATCGCTCATAGCAGGGCGGCCACGTCGGCCGACATGCGTTGGCGCAGCGTCGCATCCGGCAGCAGGCCGTTCGCCGCCGCCACATTCTCCTGCACATGATCGACGCGCGAGGTCGCCGGGATCGCCACCGTGACATCGGGATGCGACAGGATGAATTTCAAGATGATCTGCGCCCAGCTTGTGGCGCCGATCTCCGCCGCCCAGCCCGGCAGCGTCTCGCGCGCCAGGCGCCGGGTCAGGTCGCCCTGCTGGAACGGCCGGTTGATCATCACCGCCATGCCGCGGTCGCGCGCCAGCGGCAGGATGCGCTCCTCCACCTCGCGGTCGACGATGTTGTAGGTGACCTGGATGAAATCGAGCGGCTGGGTGCGCATCACCTCTTCGAACAGGTCGTGCCGACGGCCTTCCGACGTGGTGATGCCGACATAGCGCAATCGGCCCGCCTGCTTCATCTCCAACAAGGTCGGCAGATGCTCTTCCCAATTCAGCAGATTATGCACCTGCAGCAGGTCGAAGTGCTGCACGCCCCACAGACGGCGCGATTCTTCGATCTGCGGCGGGCCGTCGGACGAGGTCCACACCTTGTCCGCCGCGAACAGGCCCTGCGGTGCGCCAAGCTGCGCCAGGCCGCGCCCGACCACCGCCTGCGCCGAGCCATACATCGGCGAGGAATCGATCACGCGGCCGCCCGCGGCGAAAAAGGCCGCCATCACGTTATTGCATTCTTGTTGGAGGACTGGATCGGTGCCGACGTTGAAGGTGATCCAGGTGCCGAGCCCGATTGCGGGAATCTCCTCGCCGCTCGATGGGATGCGGCGCGTGGCGGATGTCGCCTGGGCGCGTGCAAAGCGCGACGGCAGTGTCGCCGCCAG